>NZ_JBEOSB010000027.1:0-176063 GCF_040302705.1 Streptomyces sp. NPDC097640 | reverse complement strand
ACAACACAGCAGTCTCCCGGCACGACCGGATCGGTGGCCTCATCCACGAATACAAGCAGGCCGCACAGGGTGACACCATTTCCGGCACCCACAGGAAGAGACAGCCCAGCAGTCGGCAAACGATCAGCTAGAGCAGTCGCAGACCCACGATCACTGATCACGCCCATACTTAGGCGAACGCAAAGCCCCAGGTCAACCACCATACGCAATAAAGACACCCTTCACGGGCGGCGATCCTCCGCGTTCCGGCGGGGGAGCCTTCCACCCGGCGCCATCCCGCAGGGTTGCTCCCCGGAGGGACGACGCCGCCCGTCAGCTCGTGCCCAGGCCAGGCGCCGCCCCCGTGGCCGCGTCGAGGGCCACCACACCGTCCGCGGTGGTGACGTACACGAAGCCGTACGCCGCGACCACGTCGTCGCCCAGCCTGCCCTCGGATTTGCCGGTCCAGGTCGGAGTGGACCAGCGCTCGGTGCCGTCGTCGGTGTCGAAGGCATGAACGGTGCCGTCGGGGTCCTCGGTGTTGCCGACGAAGACCATGCCTCCCGCCACCGCGAGCTGCGTGCTTATCGGCGTCGAGAGGTCCTCCTTGTGGGTCCACTTCGTATTTCCCGTCGACGGGTCGAGCGCGTGGACGAGACCTAGTTCGTTGCCGCTGCCGACATAGAGCGTGTCGCCCGCGAGGTGGAGGCTTTCCCCGCCGAGCGGCACCGACCACTTCTTGGTGCCCCTGTCGGCGTGGATCGCGTAGAGGGTCAGGTCGTCGGCGATGGCGTACACGAGACCGCCGGACACGACGGGTGTCGGGTTGACGGTGTTGTCGGCGGTGAAGCCGTCGCCGACGCGGAAGGCCCACTTCTTGGCGCCGCTGGCCGCGTCCAGTGCGTAGAGGGCCTTGTCCTGCCCGTCGCAGCCGATGTACACGGTGCCGTCGGCCACCGTCGGAGAGCAGGAGATCTCGTCCCCCAACGGATGGCTCCACACCTTCCGTCCGCTGTCCGCGTGCACGGCGTACACGTGCTTGTCCCGGCTCGCGAAGTAGACGATTCCGCCGGTCACGGCCGGCCTGCTGTCGACCAGTTCCTCGCTGGGGAACGTCCACTTCTTCCTGCCGTGGGCGTCCAGCGCCCACAAGCCGCTGTGGCCGCCCAGACCGCCCACGTACACCGTCCCGTCGGCGACCGCGGGCTGCTGCGGGGAGAACTCGGCTGGACCGTCCCAGCGCTTGCGTCCGGTGCGCGCGTCCAGGGCGGTGACCGTGGACTTGGTAGCCACGTACAGGACACCGTCGGCCACCGTGAACGTGGTCGGCACCCCGTAGTTCTCTTCGATGTCGTAGTGCCACGGACGCACCTTCGGCTTCGGGGAGGCCTTGTCGCCGCCACCGGTGCGCAGGGCGAGCGCGAGTCCGGTGCCGCCGGCCACCAGCGCCGCCGCCCCGCCCAGGCCGAGCAGCAGGGCGCGGCGACGGACGGGAGCCGAAGCCGCGGGCCCGCCCGCCGCACCCGGTGTGCTCCCGGGTGTGAACGGAGCGGCCGTCTGCGTCGGCAACTGGTGTGCCGCGGGCGGCTGTGCGGAGGCGCCCGGCACGTACGGGGGCGGGCCGACAGGAGCCGTGGCGGGCGCCGACGAAGGCCTGGCCGGGGCTGCGGGCATCGTCACCTGCACCGAAGCCAGGTCCAGAGCCCGCAGTTCGTCATGGACGGAGGCCGCGGACTGCGGGCGGTCGGCCGGTTGCTTCGCGAGCAGCCGCAGCACCAGGGCGTCGAGGGCGGGGGGAAGCCCGGGGCGCAGCGCACTCGGCGCGTCAGGCGCCCTGTTCAGGTGGGCGGTCATCAGGGACGCGGGGTCGCCCGTGTTGAACGGCGTCTCCCCGGTGAGCAGTTCGTGCAGCACGCAGCCGAACGCGTACAGGTCGCTGCGGGCGTCGCCGGGACTCTGCGCGAACCGCTCCGGGGCCATGTAGGCGAGGGTGCCCATGACCTGGCTGGCCTTGTCGGTGGCGGCCATGAAGCGGGCGATGCCGAAGTCGAGGACCTTCACCTCGCCGCCGGTGGTGAGCATGAGGTTGGCGGGCTTCAGGTCCCGATGCACCACGCCCGCGTCGTGCGCGGCGGCCAGCGCGGCGGCCGTCTGGGCGGCCCACTCGACACTCACCGCGGGGGGCGGCGGGCCGTCCTCGTGCAGGACGGTGGCGAGGTTGCGCCCGGCCACGTACTCCATGATGAGGTAGAGCGTGCCATCGCGCGGGTCGCGGCCCAGGTCGTGGACAGTGACGACGCCGCGGTGGTTCAGGCCGCCCGCGGTGCGCGCCTCGCGGAAGAACAGGTCAGCAGCGGGACCGTGTTGGTGGTCCGGCAGCAGTTTGACCGCGACGCGGCGCCCGATGACCTGGTCCCGGCCCTCCCAGACCTCCCCCATGCCACCCCGGCCCACGAACGCCACCAGTTCGTACCTGTCCGCGATGACTCGCACCGCTGCCTCCCCTCCGTACCGCACCTGGCACCGCTCCTCGAAGCACGGCACCGCCGGCCCCGTTGGACCCGCGGCCGACAGCCGCCCCCGCGGGTTCTCGCAGCAGAAACCCACCGGCGGACGGAGCCGGTGGGTTTCTGCTGCGAACAATGTTGTACCCCAAGTGCTCGGACCCTCCGCCGGCCGGGTCGCTGATGGCGTCCCACATGATGGTGCAGGCGATCACCCTATGGACGTGCGCGGGCGGGTACCAGGGGCATGCACCCAGTGACAGCCTCCGCTCCCTGCGAACAAGGCAGGCCACCGCGCAGATCACCCTGGTGAATGGCCAGTCCAACCCTGGAGGTGCCCGATGGCCTTGCCCCCAACTGACCTGCCACGCCTGCTGAGGTCACAACGCACGGCGGACGGGACCGAGCTCGTCCGCAGCGTCCCCAGGGGCCGGCCGCCCCGGCTGCCAAGTTCACAGCCTTTCGAACGGATCGTGCTCGGCGAGCAACTTCTCCATCCGCGCCTGATCGACCCGGCTGACGATCTGCCCAGCCTCCTGCCGGTCCCGGATCACCTTCGCCAGAGTAAAAGCGGAGGTCACCAGATAGAGGACGGCAATGGCCAGGAAGCCGCGTACCCAGGCGTCGGCGTTCAGCCGGAAAATGCCGATAGCGGTGGGCGGGTCGACGTCGCCCTGCTGCCCGAACTGCTGGAGACGCCGCACACCGAGTGAGCGTGGCGGCCGACCGGTCGGCTTAACGATGTGTTCTTCGCCCCTTGGACCCCGTTTTGCCGGATCGGCAACAGTAGTAGCGTGCCCAGGACACGATGGGCGACGGTGGGTCCGTGACCGACAACATCACAGCAGGATCGCCCGCGTCCGGCATCCCCTCGCCTGCCGACGGCTACGTCGGAGACCCCGCGGTGCGTGCGGAGTGGGACAACCGGTACGCCGACCGACAACAACTGTGGAGCGGCCAACCCAACGGTGCGCTCGTGGCCGAGGTCGCCGGGCTCACACCCGGGCGGGTGCTCGATGTCGGCTGTGGCGAGGGCGCGGACGCCGTGTGGCTCGCGCGCGGCGGCTGGGACGTGACCGCGCTCGAGGTCTCGGGCGTGGCGCTGGAGCGGGCGGCCGGGCACGCACGGGACGCAGGCCTCGCCGTTCGCTGGGTACACGCCGCCCTGACGGAGGCGGCGCTCCCGCCAGCCTCCTTTGACCTGGTCTCCGCGCAGTACCCAGCCCTGCTGCGCACCCCCCACGCCGCAGCCGAGCGAGCGCTGCTCGCGGCCGTCGCGCCCGGCGGCGTGCTGCTGCTCGTACACCACGCGGGGATGGACAACCAGCAGGCGCACGACAGCGGCTTCGACCCGGCTGACTACGTCTGGCCCTCGATGGTCGCCGCTCTGCTCAGCGACGACTGGGAAGTGGAGGTGGACGAGCAGCGGCCACGCGTGGCACCCGACGGCGGCGCTGGCGCGCACCATACCGACGACCTGGTGCTGCGCGCACGCCGACTGCGCTGAGCTTGTCCTACCTTCCAAGCGTCGGTCTGAGCTGGTCATTCGTAAGATCGATGGACTCAGGGGTTCGGGGTATGGCTGTGAGCTTGTCACCGTTGGATGGCTCAAAGAACTTGGCCGCCCCGGACTCCGCAACGACTCGACCGCTGTATAGGACAAACGTCGGCGAGGTCGTCTGCGGGATCGGTGCATGACGACGAGCTGGCGGAGGTGACCCGCGCCTCAGATCTGACCCAGAGTGGACATCGGCAAGGAAGACCACCACTGTCTGGTAGTCGACGAGTGGGGCGAACACCTCTTTCACGCCGAGTTTTCAACCACGAGTCGGCCCTGCTGGAGCTGATCACAGACGTACTGGAGCTCTCTGAAGACGCCCTGTGGGCGGCGGACATCAACCGCTGCGGTCGACTGCCACAGGAAGGCGACCTGGTCGCGGTGCGCGGGGCACTGCACGATGTAGCCCGCACCGTTGACGCCCCACACATGAGGCACCCCGCGTCCGGAGTCGATCTGGAGGACCGGCTGCGTCATGCGGCGGTCCCCGCGGGGGCAGTTCGGGTACCCGGGGTCCTGGACCCAGTTCGGCCATCCTCCCAGCTTGTCGCCCTGACGGTTGAGCCCGAACACGGCGGCACGTTCCTCCGGGAGCAGTTCCGACTCGTCTGCCTCACGGTACGGATAGTCCCTGACCGCACGCGCCCACCCGGCAATCGGCCGCTCCGGGAACACTCGGACACCGTCGGGCGGTGTCGGCGACGACGCTTCGCCGACCGCGTCGACGACCCGAACCAGGTGGCCACCGGAGAAGGCGCGGTACGGGTTGCACGCGGTGCAGTGGAACAACTGCAACAACCCCGTGCCCAGATCCTGCGCCTGCTTGGGCACGCCCGCGAGGTCGAGTTGCACGAAGAACGTCAGCGGGGCTGCGCAGTCGGCGCAGCCAGGCCACGGCTCATCCGCACCCAGCCAGGGCAGGCCGCCGAACCGCGAGGCGCCCGGTTCCCCGTCCCCGTCTGTGGCGCCGATGAGCGGGCTCCATGCGAGACAGGCGACATGGGCGAGCTTGGCCTTCACCGCCCGTGCGATCTCCTGTGGCGTCCGCGCGTTCGCTCCGGCGGTGCGCAGCAGCCGCTCGACCTCAGTACGGCCCTGCTGCCGAGCCGCTGCGAGTGCGTTCCGGCCGTCCTCGTCGCGGGCTTGGATGTCGGTCCCGGCGTCGAGCAGGTCGTGCACCACCTGGACACGCCCGCGGTCGGCGGCCAGGACGATCGGCGGTGTGCGGTAGTAGTTGTCGGGTGCATCCGTGTTGACCCCGGCGGCGATCAGGTGCGGTACTACCCCTCCCGTCGGCCGGGCCGACCACCGAAACCAGAAGCCCTCCGACAACTGGTCGTGCGTCTGGCGCGGGAGAACCCGGGATGGGGATACCGCCGCATCCACGGTGAGCTCCTCGGCCTTGGACGTGACGTCGCGGCCTCCACCGTCTGGTCCATTCTGAAGCAAGCAGGGATCGACCCGTCGCCGCGGCGTGTGGACTGCTCCTGGGCCGCTTTCCTCAAAGCCCAGGCCTCCGCGATCGTAGCCACCGATCTGTTCCACATCGATACGGTGTTCCTGCGGCGCTGGTTCGTGCTGTTCTTCATCGACCACGGCACCCGGCGGGTGCACATCGCCGGCATCACCCGACACCCGACCGGCCCCTGGAGCACCCAGCAAGCGCGCAACTACCTCATGGACCTCGGCGACCATGCCGAGTCGATCAAGTTCCTCATCCGGGATCACGGCGCCTACTTCATCAACGACTTCGACGCCGTCTTCCATGCAATCGGCATGCACGTCCTTCCCACACTGCCCCGCGTACCGCGGATGAACGCCATCGCGGAACGCTGGATCCGATCATGCCGACGCGAGGCGACCGACCGCATCCTGATCACGGGAGAGCGCCACCTACGCCTCGTCGTCAGTGAGTACACAGATCACTACAACCAACACCGGCCACACCGAACCCTCGGACAACGGGCACCGGACCGACTCACCGAACCCGAACCACCCACCGCCACCGACAACACTCGCGTCCTTCGACACGATCGACTCGGCGGCCTCATCCACGAATACACCCAGGTCGCATAGGGTGACACCGTTTCCGGCACCCACAGGATCCCGAGGTCGACACTGGTGCCTGCTTTGGGTTTCCGGCCCGTACCTCCCGGTCGGCCGGACTGAGTGAGAGGACAAAGATCTGCTGTGAAGGCGTGCGGAGTGTCCGGGGCCGAGAAGGAAGCCGCCCTGCTGGAGTTGCCCGAACCGTCATCTCCCGGGCCCGGTCAGATCCTGGTGGCGGTTGAGGCGGCGGGGGTCGGCCCGTGGGACGAACTGCTGAACGGCGCCGGCTGGGACGTGGGGCTGCGCCCCCCGGCGGCGCTGGGAGTGGAGGGCGCGGGCAAGGTGCTGGCCGTCGGCGCGGGTATCACCGGGTTTGCCGTAGGCGACCGGGTGCTCGCACACGAGGCCCCGCTGCCCGGGGGAAGCGGCTTCTGGGCCGAACGCGTTCTGATCAACGCGGATCACGCGGCAGCCTGCCCACCCGGGCTGGACGCCGTGCAGGCGGCGGCGCTGCCGGTCAACGGACTCACCGCGTTGCAGGCCCTGGAGAAGCTGGACCTCAGCCGAGGACAGCGGCTCCTGATCACCAACGGAGGCGGGGCCACCGGAGCCCTGGCCATCCAGCTCGCCGCGGCCAAGGGCATCGAGGTGACCGCGACCGCGTCTGCTGCCGCCGCAGAGCGCCTGCTCGGTCTGGGAGCGATGGAAGTCGTCGACTACCACGACCCGAACTGGCCGGCCAAGGTACGCGGCGGGTTCGACGCCGCCCTCACCATCGCCACCAGCACGGCGCACGCCGCCCTGCCTTTGGTGCGGGACGGCGGCCGACTGTGCTCCCTGACCTCGGACGCGCCTCCGGAGGAACGAGGCATCACGAGTTGGGACCTCTACGTCGAGCCCAACGCCGCGCAGCTTGTCCAGCTGGCGGAGCAGGCCGTCGCGGGAACCTTGAAACTCGCACCGGAACCCCTGCCGCTGAACGAGGGACCGGCTGCGTTCGCCCAGGTGGTCACCGGACGGGCCGGCGGTAAGAAGATCGTGCTCACCCGAACATGACCCGACCGGACACCGACCGATCCCGATGCCGGGCCACGGTGCCCGCCAGGCGCGATGCCGGACCCTTCACGGACGGGGCGGGTCAGTCCACCGAGACTGAACTGACGGCCGTCTCGTGGCTCGCCTCGCCCGCACCCGCCCGCACACCTCCCGCACTGCGCCGGGCGGCGACGGATCCTGGGAAAATCACGGCGAACACGACGACCAGTGCGATCACGAGCATGCCCGCGGCCCCGGCGAGGCCGGTCTGCGTCACCTCGGCGATCCGGTTGGCCGGGCTGAGGTCGGCCCCGACGCCGGCAGTGAGCGAAACCAGGACGGCGAGCCCGATGGACAACCCCAACTGCTGGGCCATGTTGACCAGCCCCGAGGCGGCTCCGGCGTCGTCACCGGTGACGCCGTGGATGCTGTAGTCCGTCATCGGCGCGAGCGCCAGGCCCTGTCCGATACCGATGAGCGCCATAGGAATCGCCATCCCCACCACGAAAGACGTGTCAGCCTGTACGGCGCTCAGCCAGGCCATCCCCGCCAGGGTCGAGGCGATGCCGAGCGCGAGGGTCGTGAGGGCGCCAATGCGGCGGATGATGGGCGAAACCGCCATCGCGACCGCGAAATTGACCACGGTCATCGGCAGGAACCCGAGCCCCGCCTGCAGGGCGTTCCATCCCAGAACACCCTGGAAGAACTGGGTGGTGAAGTAGAAGAACCCCATGAAGGAGCCCATGAAGAGCAGCCGCACCACGTACGAACCCGAGCGGACGCCGCTGGCGAACAGCCGCAGCGGCAGGATCGGCTGCGCTGCACGCCACTCGCATAGGACGAACGCTGCGAGCAGTACTACTCCCAGAGCCAGAAGGAGGATGGTGGTGGCCGAGCCCCAGCCTGCGATACCGGACTCGATGATCCCGTAGGTCAGGAGGGTTGTGCCGAGCGTCGAGGTCACCGCGCCGAGCACATCGAACCGCCCAGGTGTCCGGGGCAGCTCGTGGACGAAGCGAGCGGTGAGGATCAGCATGGCCACGCCGATGGGCAGGTTCAGGAAAAATCCGGCCCGCCACGAGATCAGTTCCACTGCCGCGCCACCGATGACCAGCCCAGCGCTCGCGCCGATGCCGACGGTCGCCGCGTAGAGGGCGATGGCGCGGGAGCGCTCACGTCCTTCCTCGAACGTTGCCGTGAGCAGGGCAAGGGAGGTTGGGGCGATGATCGCCCCGCCCATGCCCTGCAGGGCACGCGCCACGATCACCGAGGGCGCGTCCCAAGCGATACCAACGCCCACGGACGCAACGGTGAAGATCACTAGGCCGATGATGAACAGGCGTCGGCGGCCCAGGATGTCGGCGGAGCGGGCCGCGAGCATCAGCAGACCACCGAAGACGAGGGTGTAGGCGTCCCCGACCCACGCCAGACCGGCGTCGCTGAACCCCGTCGACTCCTGGATTGCCGGCAAGCCTGTGAAGATGATCGAGTTATCCAAGATCACCATAAAGAAGCTGATGAGTACGATCGCCAGAATCGCCGTTTTGTTGACTGGCGACGTGCTGGCTTTGAGCATGGAAGGCACTGCTGTCCTTGATCGATTCTTGCGGGGCGAGGAGAGGCCGAGTCTCGGCCACGGCAGGTGAGGTCAGGCCGCCGGCGTGGAGAACGTGGAGGCGTCGATGACGAAGCGGTAGCGCACGTCGGACGCCAGCACGCGGTCGAACGCCTCATTGATCTGAGAAGCGTTGATCAGCTCGCTGTCAGCGGTGACGCCGTGCTCGGCGCAGAAGTCGAGCATCTCCTGGGTCTCGCGAATACTGCCGAACTGGGTGCCCGCATAACTGCGCCGGTTGGTGAGCAGCGAGAACACGTTCACGGATTGCGGCTCGACGGGCACGCCGGCGTTGATGAGGACACCGTCGCGCGCGACCAGCGACAGATAGGCGTCCACATCCACGGATGCGCTGACGGTGTTCAAGATGAGGTCGAAGCGGTTGGCCAGCCCGCTGAACGTCTCCGGGTCGCCCGTGGCGTAGTAGTGGTCCGCGCCCAGTCGCAGACCGTCTTCCTTCTTCCGCAGCGACTGCGACAGCACCGTGACCTCGGCGCCCATGGCCTTCGCGATCTTCACACCCAGGTGGCCCAGACCGCCGAGCCCGACGATCGCGACCTTGCTGCCTGGGCCAACCTTCCAGTGTGCCAGCGGCGAGTACACCGTAATGCCCGCGCACAGCAGCGGAGCAGCCGATGCCGGGTCGAGGGTCTCCGGGACGTGCACGACGAAGTCCTCGTTGGCCACAATCGCCTCGGAGAAGCCGCCCTGGGTGATCGAACCGTCCCGATCGGCGCCGCCGAAGACGAGCGTGTGGCCGTTCAGGCAGTACTGCTCTTCGCCGTCGAGGCAGTTGGCACACTCGCGGCAGGAGTTGACCATGCAACCGATACCGACGCGGTCGCCGATCTGGTGCCGGGTGACCTCGGCGCCGGTCTCAACGATGATTCCGACGATTTCATGACCGGGCACCAGCGGGCTGACCGGCAGCGGGCCGAAATCGCCGCGGGCGAAGTGGATGTCCGAGTGGCAGATGCCGCAGTACATGATGTCGATCCGCACGTCGTGCGGGCCTAGGTCACGGCGCTCCACCGTCGTGGGAACCAGCGGCTCCCCTGCTGCGGGCACACCGTAGGCATTGACGAAAGTAGACATTGTTTTCTCCAGTTCCGGGGGGATATCGACGCTTTGTTCCTCGCGTCTCTTCCATGGAACTGCTCTGACGGCCGCGGTGGCAGTGCCTGGTCTTCCGGGTATTGCCGTTCCGGGGTACTGCCAGCCCCCCCACCGGCGCCACCCCGGCCGCAACGTTGCTGCGGTACGGCCTCTGGCTGCCCACCATCCCTCACTGCGCCTCATGCCCACAGGCACATCGATCTTGACGACCGAGGGAGAGACCAGCATCGGGGGTAATGACGTTACCTCCCTGACTCCCAGGGCCTTGCCTACCCTGAGGTCATGGGCCAGACGAACCACCAAGCCGAGGTCCGTGAGTTTCTCAGCTCGCGGCGAGCACGCATCACCCCGGAGCAGGCAGGACTCCCCGCCTACGGCAGCAAGCGCCGCGTCAAGGGACTGCGACGGGAAGAGGTGGCAATGCTCGCCGGGGTCTCCATCGACTACTACGTGCGTTTGGAGCGGGGGAACCTCTCCGGCGCCTCCGACAGCGTGCTGCAAGCACTTGCGCAAGCCCTTCGTTTGGACGAGGCCGAGCGTGATCACCTGTTTTCCCTGGCCCGAGCCGCCGGCCCGAGCCCTCGCCGACGCACCCCGGCGGCCAAGGTGCGGCCGGCGACCCAGCAGGTACTCAACGCCATAACCGAAGCACCGGCCTGGGTGCATAACGGTCGCCATGACGTCGTCGCAGTGAACCGCCTCGCCCGCGGACTCTACGTCCCTATGTTGGCCGGCCCCCGCCGCCCCGCGAACGCCAGCCGGTTCCTCTACCTGGACCCCGCTGCCCGCGACTTCTTCGTCGACTGGGACAAAATTGCCACTGACGCGGCGGCCACACTCCGACTCGAAGCGGGTCGCAATCCGCACGACCGGGCGCTCATCGAGCTGATCGGCGAACTCTCGACACAAAGCGAAGCCTTCCGGCAGCGTTGGGCCTCACACAACGTGCAGTTCCACCGCAGCGGCCAGAAACGACTGCGCCACCCGGTCATCGGGCAGCTCGACCTGACCTTCGAATCGATGGAACTGCCCTCCGACCCCGGCCTGACACTCAACGTCTACACCGCCGCTCTCGACAGTCCCACCGCCGACGGCCTCAGGATGCTCGCCAGCTGGACAGCTACCCAGGACCTCGCCGCGGCGCAGCAGGCGGCCTCAGAACAGGCCTGACCGGCACCGTTCACATCCCGAATTGCATTTCCGCACCGCCCCCGGCCCTCAGCAGAGCGGACAGTCGGCCATGCAGCCGGCGCCTTGACGGCCACGAGGCTCTTGCACCTCGATCACTGCATCATGATCCCCGTAGTCAAGCGGTAGTCCGCTGCGCGCGCAGAAGAAGCTCCGCTGCGGCGTCCGCCCATGAACGGGGCCGACGGCCGCCGTACGACACGTCAGCCACCGAAGGCCCGTGACGCAGAACGGGGCGTCCGCCCTGTCATCATCGACGATCCCCAGTCCTGAACACCTGCCGACGGGAGAGACACAGTGCTTGGCCTTGAACTCGTCGTGGTCCTGGGCCTCGCCCTCCTGCTCGGGGAGGGCATCGGACAGCGCCTGCGCGTCGCCCCGCCCATCCTGCTACTCGTCATCGGTGTGCTGATGGGCTTCGTCCCCGCGTTGCGCGAGGTCCACTTGCCGCCGGAGGTCATACTGCTGCTGTTCCTCCCGGCACTGCTGTACTGGGAGAGCCTGAACACCTCGCTGAGGGAGATCCGCCGTGATCTGCGTGGCATCGTCCTACTCAGTACCACCCTGGTGATCGCGACCGCCGGAACCATCGCCGCCGTGGCCCACGCTCTGGGTGCGGACTGGGGGCCGGCATGGGTGCTCGGTGCCGCTGTCGCCCCGACCGACGCCACCGCTGTCGGCGTCCTCGCCAAAACGCTGCCACGCCGCAACATCACCCTGCTGCGCGCCGAAAGCCTGATCAACGACGGCACTGCACTCGTCATCTACGGCCTCGCCGTTGGCATCACCGTCGGCGAGGAGCATTTCAGTCTCCCGCACGTTTCCTGGCTGTTCCTCGCTTCCTACATTGGCGGGGCCCTGGCCGGCGCACTTGTCGCCTGGATCGCGATCCAGGCACGCCGGATCTTCGAGAACCCGCTGCTGGGCAACGTGGCGGCCATCATCACCCCGTTCGCCGCGTTCCTGCTGGCCGAGCTGATTCACGCCTCCGGGGTGCTGGCCGTCGTGGTTGCCGGGCTCATCATCAGCCAGGCCGCGCCCCGCATGGTGCAGGCGGTGACACGCCAGCAAGGCGAGGAGTTCTGGTCACTGTCCACCTTCGTGATCAACGGCTCGCTGTTCGTCCTCGTCGGCCTGGAGGCTCAGTCCGCCGCGCGAAGCCTTCACGGCGCCGCCCTCACGGACGCCCTCATCGCCGTCGGCGCGGTGACCGCAGTCGTCATCGGAGTCCGCTTCGCGTTCCTGTTCACCGTCCCCTACCTGGTCCGCCTGCTGGACCGCCGCCCGCAGCAACGGCTGCGCCGCGTGAACAACCGCGCCCGGGTCGTCAGCGCCGTGGCCGGCTTCCGCGGGGCGGTCTCGCTGGCCGTCGCCCTGGCGGTGCCGACCGTGCTGGACTCCGGAGCGCCCTTCCCCGAGCGCGACACCATCGTCTTCGTCACCTCGGGCGTCATCGTCAGCACCCTGGTGGTGCAGGGCCTGCTGCTGCCGGCCATCGTCCGCTGGGCTCGCCTGCCCCCGGACAGCTCTGTGCAGGAAGAACGGTTCCTCGCCGAGACCACCGCCACCGAAGAGGCCCTCAAGGCACTGCCCCAGATCACCACCGCCCTCGGCACCGACCCAGCGGTCGCGGAACGCACGCGACAGGAATACGAGACCCATCTGCAGGTTCTCCGAGCCAGCGGCGGGGAGGCCGACGACGACGTGCTGCGCCACGACCAGCACTACACCGCGCTACGACTCGAACTCCTCGCCCGTAAACGCGCCACCGTCGTGCGGCTGCGAGACCAGGGCCGCATCGACGACACCGTGCTCCGCCAAGTGCAGCGGCGCCTCGACATCGAAGAAGTACGTTTGTCTCGGTCGCAGTCGGCCGAATCACCGTGCCCGGCACACGCGCCGCCTCGGCCGCGAAAACGACAGCGCGCCCGGCACCGGTTGCACGGTGACTCCTGTTCGCTGTGCGGCACCTTGTGCGCGGCAGCAGACCGGCCGGTCCGGGGAACGGTGTTCCAGGTAATGACAGCACTCCCCAGGGCTGCAGACACCCACCCCGCGGGTTGCGAGACTGGAAACTGCTGCCGGAGAGACCTCAGCGGTGATCTCCGAGGTATCGGTGGGAGATCAACCCCGCGTTTCCCCCCCGGCCGGACCGTAGCGGGCAGACGACACTCCCTGCTCGACGGCCCCTTTTCGAGTCGGTGAGCAGCAATCGCCACAGCAGAAAGAAGGAACGATGACGAACACCCCCATGACTGTGCTGGTGGTCGGCGCCACCGGCAGCATCGGACGCCTCGTGGTCGCCGAGGCGATCGCCCAGGGACACACCACCCGCGCACTGGTGCGCACCCCGTCCAAAGCCGAGCAGCTTCCCCCACAAGCGCAGATCGTCGTCGGCGACGTCACAGCCCCCTACACCCTGCCGCAGGCAGTCGCCGGCGTCGACGCCATCGTGCTTGCGCTCGGATCGGATGGGACCGGCCGTTCAGGTCCCGAGGGCGTCGACTACGGAGGCGTCCGCAACATCCTGACCGCACTGGGCGCCCGGACAGCCCGGATCGCGCTGATGACCTCCATCGGTGTGACCACCCGCACCAGCTCGTACGGCCACCTTCTCGAATGGAAGCGCCGCTCCGAACGCCTCGTCCGTGCCAGCGGCCTACCCTACACCATCGTCCGGCCCGGCTGGTTCGACATGAACGGCCCTGACGAGCACCGCCTCACCTTTCTGCAAGGAGACACGCGCCGCTCCGGCGGCCCCAGCGACGGCGTCATCGACCGACGCCAGATCGCCGAAATCCTCGTCGACTCCCTGACCTCCCCCCACGCGGTACGCCGGACATTCGAGCTCGTCGCCGAAGCCGGCCCCGCCCCGGCGGACCTTGAGCCGCTTTTCGCCGCACTGGAACAGGATGCGCCCGACGCATTGGATGCCGTACGCGACGAGGCCAACATGCCGATACAGGACGAACCACAACAGGTCCGCGACGATCTGCACGACCTCACCGTCCGCCGTGCCATGTAGCAGCAAGACAACTGGGTGATCGCGGCCAGGGAGCCAACGGTCCAGTTGACGATCAGCGAAGACCAGGACTTCGCAGCGCAGCCGGTAGTAGAGCCGGGCCGCACGGCTCCGTCTCCGCGAAGGGTCTCGTAGTCGCGGGCGAGGCGCCGGTGAAGCATCAGCCAGTTGTACGTCCGCTCCACCGTCCACCGCTTCGGCATAGGGGTGAATCCCCTGACCCCGGGGGTGCGGGTGACGATTTCCATGTCGATGCCGAGGGTGGCGGCGTGCTCAACGAAGTGCTTGCGGTAGCCGCCGTCGACCCAGACCTTGCGCAGGCCGGGGTGGGCTGCGGCCACCTGGTCGAGCAGGTGGGTGCCGGCTGCCGAGTCCTGGACGCTGGCTGCGGTGACCAGCACCGCGAGGAGGAGGCGAGCGTGTCCGTGACGATGCTCCGCTTGCGGCTCCACGCGCGCGAAATCGTCGCTCACGACCCGTCAGCGTTTCATGAAGCGTTTCAAACTGTCGAGCCGTTTGCAACAACCCATGAAACGAGAAACGCCCTGCACGGCGGTCCACGGTCCGCGTCTTTCACAGGCGACCACTCATGAAACAGGCCTCACTGGACTGTCCGGCTTCCGGGCCCGGGGCGATGGAACGCCAGCCGGTGAAAGGCCTGAGCCGGCATCAAGGCCACCAGGAAGTCGACGTAGGCCTCCAGCTCGTCCAAGGCGCCCGGGTTCTCCAGGCACACCACGATGCGCGGACCGTCGCTGCTGTCGCGCACCGCTCCGGCCTCGATCACCTTGCTCCCCCACCGCTCCCACATCGGGTGCGCCTCCATGCGTTCCACGTTGGCGTAGGGCATCGGGAAGTCCTGCCACGCGCCGAGCCTTTCCGTCGCTAGCGTGCCGGTATGCAGTGCGTGAGCCAGCCTCGCGGACTCCACCGCAGCGATCTGAACCCTGAAGGGTGTCAATATTCCGATCAGGCTGCTGAGCTGGGCGTTTCCTGCGGATGGTGAGGCAGTCGGGATGGCGTGGCGTGGTACTCATTGAGCAGTCCGCCGAGTACCTGGCGGCGCCTGACTGTGGTGGCGGGCACGGGGATGATGTTCGGGTCGTCGTCGGGAGCTCGTAGGCCAAGGCTTCGGTGGGCCCGTCCCGTGTTGTAGTGCTCGAGGTACTGGTTGAGGACCGTACGCAGGTGTCGTTCGCCGGTGATGAGGAGCCGGTCGGTGCATTCGGCACGGGCTGTGCGTATCCATCGTTCGGCGAACGCATTGGACCGTGGGCTCTGCGGAGGCGTCGGGATGACGGCTGTGCCGTTGCCGGCGAAGACGGCGTCGAACGCGGCAGTGAACTCGCTGTTGCGGGTGCCGATAAATCATCCACGCAGGTCGGGAGCCTGATCACGGATCTTCGGTTCTCCTCGACATTCGCCCAAGTGTCTTCACCTGCGCAGGGCCCCGGCGGCATCATGGGCTGTCGTGCTGCTGCGCCTGGCCTACCTCGCGCTACCAACGCCCTGGCGTTCCTACGCCTCCTGCCGATGAGCGACAGAGACAAGGACATCGAGATCCTCGTACTCCGGCACCAACTACTGTTCCTACAGCGTCAGGCCGGCAAGCCGACCCTCACCGACAGCGACCGTGCCATCCTCGCCGGCCTGATCCACCACCTCCCCAAAGGCAGACTGCGGCACCTTCTGCTGCTGGTCCGCCCCGACACGGTGTTGCGCCGGCATCGCGACCTGCTCAAGCGGCGCCATGCCGCATCCTGCGTACCCAGGCGACGCGGACGCCCACGCACCATCCGATCGATACGCGCCCTGGTCCTACGCCTGGCCAGGGAGAACACCTCATGGGAATATCGACGGATCCACGGCGAACTCGCAGCGCTGGGAATCAAGATCGCCGCCTCCACGGTCTGGGAGTCTCAATGGCCGTTGAGTGCTGGAGTCGTACGACGAGACGGTGGGGAGCCGGCTACCGTGCGACTGCCGTGCGATCGGGCGCGTTCACACCAGGAGCGAAGGGAGCCCCGTCGGGGCAGGGTGACCAAATGGGTCCCCTGCCCCGACGGAGCTCGGTCGGCCGGGCGGCGGGTTACCGGCGCCCGGCAGAGACCGGTGCCGTGTGCGGCGCTCCCCTGCTCAGCCGAAGTTCACGTCGCTGCACCACATGTAGGCCTGGTCGAGGTGCGAGGCCTGCCAGATCACGAACAGGATGTGGTGTCCGGTGTAGCCGGAGGTGCTGACGTTGAACGTGTAGTCCGTCGCCGGGCCGAAGCGGCCGGTCTGCGTGATGAAGTCGAGGTTGCCCCAGCCCAGGGTCTGGGTCTTGGGGTCGAAGCCCTGCTTGCTCACGTAGGCTGTGAAGTAGTCGGCACCGTGGGACGCCTGGTCGTGCACGTGGACCGAGAAGTTGTTGCCGACGGTGGTCGTCTTCCACTGCCCGGGCTTGTTCAGGCTGGCGTTCCTCGAGAGGTTGTTGCTGCAGAGCGTCCCGTCGGGGGTCTGCGACTGGAACTGGCCACCGAGGCCGTCGCGGAGCGCGCTCATCCAGTTCCACATGGTGTCGGGGTTGGCCTGGAAGGCCTGCCAACACATGGGGTCTTCGGTCTGCATGGCCGGGTTCATGTGGTCGTTACCCCACCTTTCCCAGCAGTGGTACGCGCGGGAGGCGGGGCCGACGACGGAGCCGTGAGCCTGGGCGGGGGCCGACCAGGTCAGTGCGCCGACAACCACGGCGAACAGCATGGCGAGCGCCTGGAGAGGTCGGCGGAGGGCCGACCGGGAACGCCCGGTTAATGGGCTCTGTTTGCGCATGTGGGGGGAACTCCTTCCAGATGAAAGGCACCATGGGAGCGCTCCCAACGTACGACTTCTAAGTGAAATGTCAATGAAACAAACGGAGTTGATTACAGGGGGGCGGCGAGCAGGGAATCTGCCGTGAGCCGGGAGTCACGGGGGGGGCTTCGGCGACTTCGGTGGCACGACAGTCAGAACCCTGTGCCGTTCGGAAGGTCGTCGCCCCCGGTCAGGCCGCGTATCTGTACTCGTTGCCGGAGTATTCGAGTGCGTAGAAGCCGATGAGCGGACGGGGCGATCACGGACGTCGGTTGCTCCTGGACGTGGGGAGGGAGCTGTCCGCGAGCCTGACGGGGGCGATGACCGTTGTAGTGCCGGGCATAGGCATCGAGGACCTGCCAAGCGTGCGTCTCGTTCCAGATCAACAGGTGATCAAGGGCCTCGCGCCGCAGGGTTCCAATGATCCGTTCGCAGTGCGCGTTCATCCGAGGGGCCCGCGGCGCGCTCCTCAGGACCCGGATATCGTTGGCAGCGAAGACCGCATCGAAGGACTCCGTGTACTTCGCGTCTCGGTCGCGGAGCAAGAAACGCAGCGAGTCCACCCGCACGCCCAGCTCGAAGGCGAGGGTTCTCGCCTGCTGCACCATCCAGGGCCCGGTGGGATGGGCCGTCACTCCGGCGATGTGCAGTCGGCGTGTGCCGTGTTCGAGGAACACCAGCGCGTACACCCGGCGCAGATCGGCCAAGTCGATGTGGACGAAGTCGCAGGCGATGATGCCCTCGGCTTGCACAGTCAAGAACTCTGCGGGTGCCGGTAAATCATCCACGCAGGTGAGAGCTTGATCAGAGATCTTCGGCGACCGACACGTGCCCTGGCGTCTTCACCTGCCCCCCGGCCCCGGCGGCATCATGATCTGTCGTGCTGCTTCGCCTGGCCTACCTCGCCGCAACCAACGCCCTTGCGTTCCTGCGCCTCCTGCCGATGGGCGACAGGGAGAAGGACATCGAGATTCTCGTGCTCCGGCACCAACTGCTTGTCTTACTGCGCCAGGTCGGCAAGCCGACCTTCACCGACAGTGATCGCGCTGTCCTCTCCGGCCTGCTCCACCACCTCCCCAAAGACAGACTGCGGCACCTTCTGCTGCTGGTCCGCCCCGACACGGTCTTGCGCTGGCATCGCGACATGCTCCGGCGACGCCATGCCGCGACCTGCGTACCCAGGCGACGTGGACGCCCACGCACCATCCGATCGATACACGCCCTGGTCCTTCGCCTGGCCAGGGAGAATGCCTCGTGGGGATATCGCCGGATCCACGGCGAACTCGCGGCGTTGGGGATCAAGGTCGCTGCCGCCACCGTCTGGGAGATTCTCCGCGAGCACGGCATCCCACCCGCACCCGCACGGCAGACCACGACTTGGGCCAGCTTCCTGCGCAGTCAGGCCGAGGCACTCCTGGCCTGCGACCTCTTTGAAGTCCGCACGCTGACCGGGGCGCGCCTGTATGTCTTCGCCGCCATCGAGCACACTACCCGGCGGATCCGGATCCTCGGTGCCACCACACACCCCACCGGGGACTGGATCGTGCAGCTCGGACGCAACCTCCTCATGGACCTTGAGGACGCAGCCAGCAAGGCGAAGTTCCTGATCCGAGACCGCGACTCAAAGTTCACAGGCGCCTTCGACACCCTGATGACCGATGCCGGTCTCAAAGTCGTCACCACCGGCATTCGGATACCGCGGATGAACTCCATTATGGAACGCTGGATACAGACGTGCCGCACCGAACTTCTGGACCAGACCTTGATCTGGAACCAGCGACATCTCCTCCATGCCCTGCGCGAGTACGAGTCCTTCTATAACGAGCACCGCCCGCACAGGGCCATGGAGCATGCCGCCCCATGCCCGCCACTACCCGCACCCATCGCCCAACAAGCCCAGCTCGCCCACCTGAAAATCGACCGACGAGACCGACTCGGCGGAACCCTCCACGAATACCAGCACGCAGCCTGAGCTGCGCGGATGATTTATCGGCACCCGCACTGCCGCGCACGACCTGCCCTCGATGTACTGGTTTACCCAAGGCGTTATGCGGTCTGTCAAGCCGTCCCAGCCCGTGCGTCTCAAGGACCCACTGCTGCTTGGCCGCATGACAGAGAGCAGTGGAACGTAGCAACGTGCCGAGTGGAACGTATAAAACGCCGCGTAGCACTCTTCCAGAGCGATGCGCAGGCAGTCGTCGAAGAACGGCATCCAGGAGAGCGCGTCAACGTGGTTGAGGCGGGCCCATACGGACAGGTCCCGTCCGCGATCTTCCTGAGTATCTCAAGACGGCGCCACGCAGGCCCTCTCGTATTCGACTGTCGTCAGTTCCCGGTGGGACGCACCTGTTGGTTCACTTCTCAGCGCGATTTCGGTCATCGGCTCAGGGCGGGCATTGCCGACTGGTCGGCTGGCCCGGAAGATACTCTGCCTGTTCCCTTGTGGTGAGGTTCCGTCCGACTGCTTCACAAATCTTTTTGATCGCCTGCGTTTGGTCGGGCAGGTCTACATCCCACAGCCGCACCGTGCCGTCATAGCTCGCGGTGGCGAGGGTGCCGCCGTCCGGACTGAACGCCACCGACGACACATAGCGTCTGTGTCCGATGAGGACTCTACGGATATGGCCAGTGCCCAGATCCCACAGCCGCACCGTGCCGTCATAGCTGCCAGTGGCCAGAGTGTGACCGTCCGGACTAAATGCCAGGGGCACACCCAAGACGGGGTAGCCGGCGAGGGTGGTGCGGATACGACCGGTGCTCACATCCCATATCCGCACCGTGCTGTCGTTGCTACCCATTGCCAAAGCACGGCCGTCCGGACTGAACGCCACCGACACGCCATTAAAACCTGCGCGGCCGGTAAGGACCGTGCGGGCCTGGCTGCTGGCCACATCCCACAACTTGACCGTGCCGCTGTCGTTGCCAATGGCCAGGCTGCTGCCGTCTGGGCTGAATGCCACCGAGGCTACAACGCCGTCGGCGGTGAAGGTGGTGCGGGTGCGGCCGGTGGCCACATCCCACAATTTCACCGTGTCGTAGGAATCATCCACGCCGACCAAGCTGCGACCGTCCGGGCTGAATATTACTGGCACATCTGAGCTGCTAACGGCGGTGATGGTGGTGCGGGTGCGGCCGGTTGCCACGTCCCACAAACGCACCTTCCCGTCCACGCCGCCTGTGACGAGGGTGCGGTTATCCGGACTAAATGCCACCGACAGCACATCATTGGCGTGCCCGACGAGGCGTGCACGGGAATGTCCAGTGTTTGCGTCCCACAGCTCTACGGTGCCGTCGTCGCCTCGAGTGGCGATGGTGCGGCCGTTCGGGCTAAACGCCACCGAGGACACGTAGGCGTCAGACGAGTCGGTGTGATGGGTGAGGAAGGCTCGCCTGGTTGCGCCGGTGACCGCATCCCGCAGCTCTACGGTGCCATCGTCTCTGCCGGTGGCCAGGATTCGGCCGTCCGGGCTGAACGCCACCGAGGACACGCCACGGTGTGGGTCGGTCTCGCTGGTGAAGGTGCGGCGGGCACGGCCGGTGGCCACGTCCCACCGCTCTATGGTGGTGTCGTCACCGCCGGTGGCCAGGATGCGGCCGTCCGGACTGAGCGCCATCGGACCGTCAACGCTGGTGGCAGTAATCCGGCGTTTGAGGGGGAGGGCAGCGGCTGCGTAGAGGCTTTCGCTGGCTTCCTGCGTGTGGCTAGTGCGGTAAGCCTCGATGGCGATCAGGGAAGCTAGGTCGGGGTCAGTGTCGATGAGGGCGCTGGACTGGGCGGCGAGTTGTCGAGACAGAGCCCGTTTTTGTGCCTCGACGGCTGTCTGACGTTGCCAGAAGGCCAGACCGGCGGCGATGAGGGCTCCGATGAGCGCGCCAGCCAGGATGGTGTTGAGGCGTCTGGTGCGGCGCAGAGCGGCTTGTTGGCTGCGCTGACTGGCGTCGACGAACTCCGCGATCTCGCCGGGTAGTCCGCGTTTTCGGGACCAGTCCACTCCGTCGGCGAGATCGGTGCCATGCAGCAGGTCGTCAGGGTCGTGGCGTTGACGCCAACGGGTGTGTTGTCCCTCGGCGCGGGTAAGCCAGGTGTGGAACTTGTGGTCCAAAGCCACCCACTCACGTAGATCGCCCCAGTCCCTGATGAGGATGTCGTGGATGAGTTCGGCGACCCGACCGGTGGGGGGAGGCCCGGGGTCACGCGCGTGAGTGGTGATGATCCGGTGGCCAACGAGTGCATCCAATACTGCATCAGCAGTGTCGCCGGCGGCCGGATCCGCCTGGTCGTTCGTATCGGTGGCGAGGTCGCGCAGCGTGTCGAGGTGGACTTGCTGACGGGTAGGAGGGACTTGGCGAGCGAGGTCGGCCGGGCGTACCAGGGCAGTGAGGATGTGGCGGGCTATGGCCCGGTGGCTTGATGAAGGCAGGTCATTGACGGCGTCGTTACACCAACGGGTGAGGGCTCCGGTGATCTGACCGACGCGTTCGTAGGCGGCATGAGTAAGAAGACCATCAGGACAGCGTTCAGGCTCACACATTTGCTGCATCGTCAGTTGCAGGGGCGTGAGCAGGGTCGCGGGCGCTGTTCCGGTAGCGGCCTGCGGATCGGCAGCCAGAACGTCGCTGATGATGCGCTCGGTCAGTCTCCGTTCGAGCCGTAGGCCGACGGCTCGGGCGGGTCCGGTGATGATGGCGCGCAGGTCTTTTCTGCTCAACGTGGCGGGCACATTGAGCAGGCCGGGAGTGGCGACCTCCAGAAGTTCCGGGGCCTGGGCGGCGAGGTGCGGATAGAGGTCATCCCGCATGATCAGGATGACCGTGGCCGCCACCGGGGCCTTGACCAACGACGTCAATTGCTCGAACACCGCCGGCGCGTGGCCCGTCGAGTCCGTTTCGCCCTGCTGTCGTGTCTGCGTGGGCTGAGAGCTTCCGAAGCGGGCAAGGAGCTCTTCGAATTGGTCGATGACAAGCAGGAGACGCTCACAGGTCGGGTCGGCCGCCAAGCGGTACTGCGCGGCGGCGACGAGGCCGCCGGTGGCGGCACCCGCCAGGCCCTGCCGTTCCAGCTCAACCGCCAGGTCCTCTCCGGGGCGGGGAACCAGGATGGCTTGCCACCGGTCGCTGCCAGGCAGCTCTGCACGTTCAGGGAGTTCAGGCAGAACGCCGGCCTGGATCAATGAGGACTTACCCGAACCTGACGGGCCCAGGAGCAGCAGGATGCGGCGCTGTCCGGCCAGCGCCGCCACCACGGCGTCCTTGGCAGTGTCGCGGCCATGGAACCAGGCAGCATGCTCGGCAGCGAGGGGCTCCAGGCCGAGATACGGACACACCTCACGCACGGCCAGGTCAGGCCACACCCGACGCAGGACCTGCGTGGGAGTCGCGTAGGCGATGTCCTGCCCCCGTAAGTGCTCGTCGGGCGCGGTGATGGCGGTGACCATGCCGATCACCAGACCAGTGACGTCGTCGACGACCGGCCCACCGCTGAATCCCCGGGTTAGATCGTTGGCCGCGGTCAGCTGCAACAACAGCCTTTCGCCGTCGTTATCCACGTCATCGTCGCCAGGGTCGCCATCACCACTGATGGGCAAGAGGTCGCCGGACAGTGCGAAGCCGAAGTGTCCGCTGGGAGGCGCCTGGCTGGGGAAACCAAAGCACCGCACCCTGCGGTCCTGGCGCCTGGCAGCGGATCCCAGCTCCAAGGAAGGCACCGCTGGCGGTGTGACCCGCAGCCGGATCACCGCGACATCATCATTCTCTGGAGCCCGCCACGGCTCGGCAAGCACCTCCCCTTCGGCCTGCGGAGCCCCCGGCGCCTGCGGAAACTTGAGCCGCAGGACGTCGCCTTGCCCGTACCCGGCGTCCCGCACCACATGCGCGCAAGTGAACACCAAGTCCTCAGCGATCAGGAAAGCCGCTCCGGCCACCTCATCCTCTACGGACAGCACTTGTGCCACCGCTGCCGGCATGCTGGAACTGGATTCATGGCTGGGACGCGAGGCTGCTTTATCCGCCGACACGCCGCAAGTACTCCTCGATCCGGGGAATCAGCGGGTCTCGTCGTTGGACTCGCGCTGCCAGGCAACGGTCACCTTCAGGTGACAACTAGCCTCACTTCGGGCAATTACCGCACCCGCCTGAGTTGCGAGGTCCACCCCAAACTCGATCTCCACCGAGTCCGGCCCCGCCTCCCGCAACTGCTGCACCGCCGTCCGAGCCATCTCCGTGACCGGACGCAGGGCGGCCTGCACACTCAGCGGAAGCTCACGAATCGCATCGCCGACTCGCCCAGCTTTCACCGGCCCCTCGGACACATCCGGCGCTTCGACCAAGATCGAGCCGCCATCTTCCAGCGCAAGACTACGCACTAGACCAACCCACTCCCCGTTGAAATCCAGCTACTACAAGGTTATCTGGTCTCACATCAGATAATTCGCCGCTTGCTACAACCTGGGCGGCCCTTCCTACGACGGATAGTCACACCGCCGAAGAGGGTGCGAACCGCAGGTGATGCGCCCGGTCAGGGCATAGGAAGGCTCGGGGCCGGCAGGATCGCGACGTTCTCTCCCAGATGACGCAGCCGTTCGAGGAGACGGGCGGTGCGCGTCTCCAGTTCGGCGTTGCGCAAGGCTAGGACCTGGATCTGGTTGGCGTAGGTGGCCACGGTGTCCTTCAGCTCCCGGATCTCGGCAGCGTGCCCGCTGCGAAGCTTGCGCTCCGCCTTCTTCAGTCGGGATACCTCCGCTCGCAGCTCCTCAGGTTCCGGGCGGCGGGTCTGCGGCGCTTCCAGGATCTCCTTCACCGCCTGTGCCACCGGCGAGCGGTAGCAGGAGGCGCGGGAGACGCCGGCCTCGGTGCACAGGTTCACGATCGTGATCTTGCCGTCGGTGAGTTCGGGCAGCCCGTGCATCAGCCGCTCGAACCCCTCTATCAACGCGCGGACGGAAGACAGTGCGCCGACGGCCGCACTGTGCCAACCGCCACGCCCGAAGTCCTGCTGCCCAGCGAGACAACGAAGGATGCCCAATTGCTCGCGCTGCGCCGCGAGAACGCATTCTGGCCAAAGGCGCTGCCGGGTCACGAGGCCCCCATGGCACCAGACACTGCAAGTGCCGATAAACCCATCCGCGCAAGTCAGACGCTCGCGCGTGCTGTCTAGCCTGTGCCGTTCGGAAACTCATCGCTGCTGCTCGGAGCGGGTCTGGCGTTCCATCACGGTCTGCTGAAACCCTGCCCGGGTGTTCGTCTCTCTGGTGTATCAGGTGGCTCGGAAGCCGCTCGCGTTCCCGGCGTTGCTATTGCGTCGGGACGCGGCCAAGGACGCGGAACTGCTTGTGCTGCGACACGAGAACAAGGTGCTGCGCAGGCAGCTCACGAGGCCTGTGCGCTACGAGCCGGCGGATCGGCTGTGGTTCGCGGCACTGTCGTCGCTGATCCCCCGGTACCGGTGGGCGAACGCGTTCCCGGTGACGCCCACGACGCTGCTCGCATGGCACCGCAGGCTGATCGCTCGGAAATGGGACTACAGCAAGCGCCGGGCCAGGCCCGGGAGACCGCCGACCGCGCGTGTGGTGAAGGCGCTGGTGCTGCGGCTGGCCAAGGAGAATCCGCGGTGGGGCTGCCGACGGATCCAGGGCGAACTCATCCGGCTCGGACACCCGGTCGGCTCGACGACGGTCTGGGAGATCCTCACAGCGGCAGGCATCGATCCAGCCCCACGCCGAGGAGGCCCGACATGGCGCGAGTTCCTGACCACGCAAGCCGAGTCCATCATCGCCTGCGACTTCCTGCACGTCGACCTGATCGACCTGCGCCGCGTGTACGCGCTGGTGTTCCTCGAGCACGACACACGCCGACTACACATCGCCGGCGTGACAGCCCATCCCACCGGACCCTGGGCGGTGCAACAGGCAAGAAACCTCGCCATCGAGCTGGGCGTGCATGTGGACACGCTGCGCTTCCTGATTCGCGACCGGGACGCGAAGTACACCGAGTCCTTCGACGCAGTCTTCGCGGCCGATGACATCGAGGTCGTGCCGACAGCGCCTCGAACGCCCCGGATGAACGCGCAATGCGAACGGGTCATCGGAACCCTGCGGCGCGAGGTCCTCGACCACCTGCTCATATGGAACGAAACCCATGCCCGACAGATCCTCGACTCCTACGCCCAGCACTACAACCGTCATCGCCCACACCAAGCCCGGGCACAGCTCCCTCCCCTCGCCCACGAACACCCGAAGCCCATGAGCGATCCGACTACTCACCGGCTCCTGCACACCCGAATACTCGGCGGCGTGATCAACGAGTACAGATACGCCGCCTGACCAGCAGCGACGAGTTTCCGAACGGCACACGTGGCCAAGTGACCGTCTACCGGTGCCTGGCCACGCTCTCCAGCGCCCTGGGCGACGCCGTCCCGCCAGCACCGCCTCACCCACAACCCCGCACGCCCCGCCGTCCTGCCCCGACCACCCACTGCCGAGCGACGGATCTGGACGGCCGAGGAAGCAGCCCGCTTCCTGCGCTACTGCCACCGCACCGACCCACTCATCGCGGATCTGTGCGAACTCCTGATCGGCACTGGCATGCGCAAAGGGGAAGCGCTCGCCCTCCACTGGCACGACGTGCACATCAACGAAGGCGTGCTCTACGTCCGTTACACCCTCTCGGCCATCAACAACGCCCGCCTGGTCATCACCTCACCCAAGACCCGCAGCAGCAAGAACTGGGTCGCCATCTCCCCGCGCGTGGCAGTCGCTCTCACACGCCGCGCAGCCGAAGCCCCGCACTCAGCTCTGTTTGACCGCTCCGACGATCCGTTCACCGGACTGGTCTTCTGCCGACCCGACGGCCGCCCGCTACGGCCTCAGACCGTCCTGGACCGCTTCCGCCGACGCGCCAAGGAAGCCGGAGTCCCCCGCATCACCCTGCACGACCTGCGACACCTCGCCGCCACCCTCTCCATCACCGCGGGCACCCCGCTCACCGTGGTCTCCAAAACCCTGCGGCACTCCACCCTCTCCACCACCGCCAACCTCTACAGCCACCTCCCCCAGCAAGCCGCCCACGACGCCGTGGACGCCATCGACACCGCGCTGACCCAAGCCGACCCCACCGCCGATTGCCATCCGCACTGGCCAGCCTGGCTGCGACCACGCCGCAACCACGCGAACGGACACCGGGCACGCCTCACGCTGCCCTACTTCGCCGCCCTGGCCGCCAGTTCCCCAGGTCAACGACCATACGGCAATAGAGACACCCTTCAGGCCTCCTCGCGGCAGGCCGACGTGCGCGAATAGACAAGCAATCTGCGCGGATATCCAATGCCCGGGCCGTGCGGCCGGGGCATCCTCGACATGAAAAACGAACGGCGCTTCAAATAGGCGCGATCAATTCGCCACTCAGCGCTGTTGCGATGGAAAAGGACGACTGAACCGGTTCATGCACGCAAAAGAACCATGTCCACTAGGAGTAACGTCGATGAACAACACCGCCCACAGCGAGTTGTCCATGGCTTCTTCTCCGTCGAGCGCCGAAGAAGAAGCCCTCTCGGGCGTATGGAGCTGCAACGAATGGGACCCGCTGGCGGAGGTTATCGTCGGAAACCCCCTCGGAGCACGGCTTCCCCATTCCGACAAGAGCACACATCTCGCGGAGTTCGCCGGCTACTCGGTCGACAAAATTCCTACCGGCGCTTTCCCGGATCAGGTTATCGAGGAAGCCGAAGAAGATCTTGTCGCGATGGTCAAGTCACTGGAAGATCTCGATATCGTTGTCAAGAGGCCGGACACCTGGCCGCATGACGAGGTCGTATCCACCCCCTTTTGGTCCACGAAGGGGTACTACAATTACTGCCCTCGAGACATCTTTCTAGTCCTGGGAAACCAGATCATCGAGACGCCGAACGTCATCCGTGGCCGCCTCCTTGAGGCGCACAGTTACCGCAAGATATTGATCGAGTACTTCAAGGACGGCGCGAAATGGTACAGCGCACCGAAACCGATGCTGCTGGACACTCTCTTCGAGGTGGATCACGAGCTTCCAATTCCCAGAGAGGACGAGCCAGTCTTCGACGCCGCCAACGTACTGCGGTTCGGCCGGGACCTTGTATATTTGATCAGCTCGACCGGCAACGAATTGGGCGCACAATGGCTTCAGACGACCCTGGGCGACGAGTTCAAGGTTCACGTATGCCGGATCAACTATCACGGCAGTCATATTGATACGTCCGTGGTTGCGCTGAGGCCCGGGTTGCTGCTGTGCAATCCGGAAAGAGTAACACGAGAGATGCTGCCGTCGATCTTCGATAAGTGGAAGATCATCTACAGTCCGCCGATGACCGGCACCGACCGGTTCGACAGCGACTATCTGTCGCGCTCCATCGGGAGCAGCTGGATCGACATGAACCTCTTCAGCGTGCGCCCCGACCTCGTCGTCGTGGACCGGGATCAGCTTCCCCTGATCAAGCTTATCGAAGATCAGGGCATCGATGTCCTGCCGTTGAAGCTTCGCCATTCACGGATGATGGGCGGCGGCTTCCATTGTGCGACCCTGGACACCAAGCGCAGAGGCAGTCTGGAGAACTACTTCGAGTGATCAAGCGCGTAAAGCCGCGCTCATCGCGGGCGAACCGGTGCGGCGCGCAGACGCGCTGGCACAGCGTAAATGGGGGTATTGCGTTTGAACAACACCGATGTTCAGCGAAGCCTGTACGAGAAACACGAATCTCAAGTGCGATCGTACTGTCGCCTGATTCCCTACGAACTCACCAAGGCGACGAATTCCTACGTGCACACTTCCGCAGGCACCCGATACATCGACTTCTTTTCCGGATGCGGAGCGTTAAACTACGGCCACAATGATCCGGACATGCGGAACGCTCTGATCGAGTACATAGCCGGCAACGGCATCGCCCACTCATTGGACTTTTACTCGGAGTCGAAAGGCGCGTTCATCAAGGAATTCGCCGACAAGATACTCCGACCCCGCAGCCTGGACTACAAGATCCAATTCACCGGACCGACTGGCACAAACGCAGTCGAGGCGGCACTGAAGCTGGCGCGAAAAATAACTGGCAGACTCAATGTGGTCGCGTTTACGAACAGCTTCCACGGCGTCTCGCTCGGGTCGCTCTCGGCAACTGGCAATCAGCACCACCGCAACGTCGCTGGCATCGCGTTGAGCGGAGTTTCCCGCGCGCCATATGCTGACTACTTCGGCAGGGAGGTCGATACTCTTCCCTGGCTCGAGCAGATGCTGTCCGACCCTTCGAGCGGAATTGACCCGCCAGCCGCGATCATTGTGGAGACGGTGCAAGGCGAGGGGGGACTGAACTGCGCCTCCGCCGAATGGCTGCGTCGGCTCAGGGCTCTCGCGACCAGGCACGGCGCACTGCTGATCGTCGATGATGTCCAGGCCGGATGCGGCAGGACCGGCAGCTTCTTCAGCTTCGAGTTCTCGGAAATCGTCCCAGACATCGTGGTCCTGGCCAAATCGCTTTCCGGGTTCGGGATTCCGCTGGCCGCGGTCCTCATACGCCCGGAACATGACGTGTGGCAGGCCGCCGAGCACAACGGAACATTCCGGGGGAACAACCACGCATTTGTCACCGCACGGCTGGCTGTCGCCAAGTTTTGGTCAGATGGCGATTTCTCCGCCTCGATCGAATCGAAGTCCCGAGCAGTCGGAGCTGTGCTCGACTCGTTGCAGCATCGTACCGGCCGGCTGCGCAAGGGCCGGGGTTTGATGCAGGGGCTGAGGTGCCTGAAGGCAGAATCTGCCGCCAAGATCCAGGAGCGCTGCCTGGAAGCAGGCCTGCTGCTCGAGAGGTCCGGACCTCATGACGAAGTTCTGAAGCTGATGCCTCCCTTGACCATAGAGGACGAGGTCCTCGAGGAAGGGCTTTCACGGTTCTCCGAGGCAGTCTTGTCCGTGCGAGACGACTCGTGAGGCGCTGCCTGGCAACTCCAGCCGCACTGCACGTATTCGCCGAACAGCCGAAGCCTAGGAGGAGGTTTCCATGCCCCTGCCGCCCCCGGTAGGACCCGGAATAAATCGCAAGAGCGGGGCCGCCGATCTGGCGGCAGCACGCGAGTGGATAGAACAGTTCGTGATGAAGCCCCATGAACAACTGGGCCGAGACGGCGCGGTGTGCCCATTCGTCCAAGCCGCGATGAAGGTTGATACATTCCTGCTCGAAAATTGGAGCGTGGAACCTGAGGCGACCGTTGACGGCCTGGTGGCGTCGGTAAATTTACTGGCCGACACTTTCGAGGCCCGCCGGTGGGCGAGCCGTAACCGGACACTCCACACCATGGTCGTGGTTCTCGACGGTCTCGCTCCGGAGCGCTTTCACATTCTCGACGACGTACACGCGCTTGCCAAACCCGGCTTGGTGAGGCGCGGGCTGATGTTCGCCCAGTTCTATCCCGAGTGCGACGAACGGGCTGTGCGCAATCCTGCTCTTCGGATAGCCCGATCCCCGGTACCCATGCTGGCGATACGCCGCATGGCCCAGCATGACATGCTGTTCCTCGACTCCGACCCTGAATGGTTCGCTGCCTATGCGGAGCGGTTCTCCGTCCGATACCGACACGACGACGTGCCGGATGCTGCGCTCAAGAAGGCATTCGCACAGGCTCGAGAGCGGTGGGGAGATCGATCATGATCGTCCCCGGCCGAAACGGCAGTGCCCAGGCGGACCCCGGCATCAGCAGCGATGCCGAACGCAACGTCCGAGTGATGGAATCGGACGGCGACCCGATCACGGACTTCACCGGCGCCAGCACTCCGTATATCGACTACCAGAGCATCGACGTGCTCCTCTCACTGCAGCGCCCGCGGTCCGACGCCCCCGCTGAGCTGACCTTTTACGTCATGGGCCAGGTCAAGGAGCTGCTGTTCAAGCTGATTTACGAGGAGCTCGAGCGGACTCGTGCGTTGCTGGACGGAGACTCGGTTGCCGAGGCCGCGGTCAACCTGCGGCGGCTGCGGCGGGTCGTCGAACTGCTCAACGGGACCTGGAATGTGCTCTCAACGCTCACGCCGAACGAATTCAACGGTTTCCGTGACGTCTTGGGGTCGGCGTCCGGAATCCAATCTTATATGTACCGGATGGTCGAGTACGCGTTGGGAAACAAAGTGGCCGCGCTGGCCCTGCCGCACCGACAGGTACCGCACGTGCACGCACAAGTTCAGCGAGCTCTGCACGAACCCAGCGTGTACGACGCCGCGCTCCGTCTGCTCGCTCGCCACGAAACACCGCTGCCCCCGTCAGTTCTGGACCGGGACTTCTCCCAACCGTACGAGCCGAACGGCGCCGTGGAACGAGCCTGGGCCGAGGTCTACCGAGGCAAGGCGGCCACCGATCCGCTGCCTCAGCTCGCCGAGGCGCTGATGGACGTGGCCGAGGGATTTTCCCGCTGGCGCTCGCTCCACCTGCTCACCGTTGAGCGAATCATCGGTTTCAAACCTGGCACTGGCGGCACCGAAGGCGCCGGTTGGTTGCGTCGTGTCGCCGAACACCGGTTCTTCCCCGAACTCTGGACCTCCAGGGGGCTCCTGTGACCGACGGCCAGCTCGCCGGCACCATCGCGTCGGCCATGGAGGAAGCCCGCGGGCGGGATGCCGAGGACGTGCTCGCGCGCATGCGCGACCGCTTCGTTACCGCGCGACCCGAGGCTATCTACCTCAACGGCAGTTCACTGGGCCGCTTGCCCGCCCCCACCGCCGATCGCCTCGCCCTCATGGTCAACGAAGAGTGGGGAACCAACCTCGCGGAAGCCCGCACCCAATGGCTCGACCTGAGCGAACGCATCGGCGACAGCATCGCGCAGCACGCCTTGGGCGCCGGCCCCGGAGAAGTCGTGGTGGGCGAATGCACCAGCGTTCAGTTGTACAAGCTGGCCGTCGCGGCGGTACGGGCCCGATCGGAACGCGGCACGATCATCACCGCCGACGACAACTTTCCCACTGATCGCTACGTCCTCGACGGCGTAGCGGCCGACCATGGAATGAGTGTCCTCACCCTGCCCGCTCATGCCGATACGGGTCTCGACTTGGACGCGCTGCGTGCCGCACTTGACGAGAACGTCGCTCTCGTGTCGCTCTCGCTGGTCTCCTACCGTTCCAGCGCATTGCTGGACATGGCTGAAGTCAACCGGTTGGTGCACGACGCGGGTGCGCTGGTGCTGTGGGACCTCAGCCACGCGGTAGGCGCCGTGCCAATCGAACTGGAGGACACCAAGGCGGACCTGGCCGTCGGCTCGGGCTACAAACACCTGTACGGCGGCCCCGGCGCCCCGGCCTTCCTCTACGTACGCCGCACGTTGCAGGACCGGCTCCGACAGCCGATTCAAGGCTGGTTCGGACATCGTCAGCAGCTTGAGATGCTTCCGGCCTACGAACCCGACCCGACGGTCCGCCGCTTCCAGACAGGATTTCCCCCTGTCCTCTCGCTGACCGCGCTCGCGGCGGGCATCGGCCTCGTCGGCGAAGCCGGCATGGATGCGCTGCGCGCCAAGGGATTGGCGCTTGCCGAGATGCTCCAGGACCTGGTGGCCGAGCACCTCTTCCCGGTTGGCTATACCCTTGCGAGCCCGCCGGATGCCTGGCGGCGGGGCGTACACCTCACGTTGCGGCACGCCGACGCGTCCCGCATCCATCCACTGGTCTCTCGTGCCGATCTGGCCATCGACCATATGGCCCCGGATCTGCTTCGGCTGTCTGCCACTCCGCTCAACACCCGGTTCACCGACATTGTCGAAGCCGTGGACCGCATCCGCATGGTGACTAACGAATTCCTCGGCGGGGGCGGGTAGTGCCCGACGACCCGCCGACAGACACGAGATTGGCAGACAACCCCATGCCCGATGCGTGTTCGGTCCTCTACATCGATTGCCGCCCCCGGTCGGTAGCGGCCCTCGCGGCCCACGGCGCCGTTGTCACCTGTGTGGTCAATGCGAAAGACGCAGCCACGGTCAGGAGTCATCCGGCGGTCGACCGGGTCGTCGTCGTACGTGACACCACCGATTGCGAGGACGTGTTGTGCGCGCTCCGCCGGGACAGTGTCAGCTTGACCGATTACACCGCCATTTGCGGCAACGAAGAGTACACCCTTTACTCCGCCTCGGTCGTAGCCATGGTGGCAGGCAAATCCACGCCCTCCCCGAACCATGTCGTCTCCATGCGGGACAAGTTCGTCCAGAAGGACCTGGTCAGAATGGCCGGCGTCCCCGTCACCCAGTGCAGAGCCGTTAACCACCTTGATGATCTCAGTGCGGCTCCGCAGAAATTCCCGGTAGTGATCAAGCCGCCTGCCGTGTCCGGCTCCAAGGACACCTTTCTCCTGCGCTCGGCCGCGGACCTGGAGCGGGCGGCGAAGCAGTGCGCGGAATCAGGGGTGCTCGGCCCCTGGGTGGTAGAGGACTTCGTGCCCGGCGGCGAGATCCAGGTGGACGGAGCGATCAGGAACGGCGAACTGGTTCTGCTCAGCATTTCCCGCTACGTGCAGAACTGCATCAAGATCCACGAAGGCGATCTCGCGGCTGCCGTCGTACTGGATCCCGACGTCGAGCCCGCGCTCTATGCGCAAGCGCGAGACCTTGCGGCGCGCGCGCTGCCGGCCCTCGGCCACCGCGACGGGGTGTTCCACCTCGAAGCCTTCCAACACCCGGACGGCCAACTGGTGTTCAGCGAGTGCGGCGGCCGCGTCGGCGGCGGAATGACCGACGAGGTCGTTCTCCGGAAATTCGGCGTCTCGATACACGACGAATGGGCCCGGGTCGTTCTCGGGTTGCCCACGGGAGTGACCACACCGGTCGTACCGGATCCGGCGAGCTTCGGAGATGTCCACCTCAAGGCGCCGCCGGGACTGCTACTGTCGGTTCCCAGCACTGAGGAACTGCGGGCACAACCCGGCGTCGTATTCGGCGAGGTCGAGGTACAGGTCGGCGAGCAGTTGGGGAACATGAATGACGACTCGTTCTTTCGGGCGGCGCGCGCGGTTGTCATCGGCGATGACGAACAGGAAACGCGAGCCCTGCTGCGCGACCTTGGCAATTGGTTCTCGAGCGCGGTGCGGGTGGACAGCTCGGCGAATAGCTGACCCGGCACGGCGCGCACCAGAGGCGAGCAAATGAACAGCACGGCTCAGCAACCGCTGGCCGAGCGGACGACTGGAATGTTCCGGGCGCTGCGCGTGCGGAACTACCGGTTGTTCACCTTCGGCCGGCTGATCTCCAGCATCGGTGTCTGGATTCAACGCATCGCCCAAGACTGGCTGGTCATTTCGCTCACCGGCAGTGCCGCGGCGCTCGGTGTGACTACTGCGTTGCAATTCCTGCCCATACTGCTATTCGGTCTGTGGGGCGGGCTCCTGTCCGACCGTTTTCCCCGTCGGCTCCTGCTGGTGATCTCCCAAACAGCGATGGGCCTGATCGCTCTCGGGCTGGCTTTGCTCATCTACGCCGACCGCGCGGAGATATCGCACGTCTATATCGCTGCCTTTCTCTTGGGCGTCGCCAGCGCAGTGGAGACGCCGGCCCGGCAGTCGTTCCTCGCGGAAATGGTCGGAAAGGACCTCCTCCACAACGCGGTCAGCCTGGACTCGGCCTGCTTCCAGGTGGCGAGCCTGGCGGGCCCGGCGATCTCCGGGGCCCTCATCCAATTGGGGGGCACCTCGAGCGCCTTCGCGCTGACAGCCGCTTCCTGTGTGGTGGTCATCGCTTCGCTCTGGCTTCTTCGACCGGCGGAGCTGCATCCTCATTCGCCGGAGCCGCGAGCGCCCGGTCAGGTCCGCGACGGCTTACGGCATGTCTACGGGCATCCCGCGTTGCTCTGGCCGATCTTCCTCATGGCGTTCCTCGGCACCTTCGCGTTCAACTTCGCGCTCGTCCTCCCCGTTTACACCGCCGACATCTTCCATTCGGGCGCGGAAACCTTTGGCTGGCTCACGACATACCTCGCGGTCGGATCGGTCGCGGGAGCACTGGGCGCGGCTTGGCTGCGGCGCGCACGCCTGCGCCTCGTCCTCGCGACAGCGCTCGGCTTCTGCGTGGTCCAGCTCATAGCCGCCGCTTCGCCTTCGGTGTGGTTCTTCGCCGCCCTCATGATGCCCACCGGGGCGCTTGGGGTAGTCGTCCACGCCAGCGCTACCTCGGTCGTTCAGAGCACCTGCGACTCGTCTATGCGCGGCCGGGTAATGGGTGTGTACACTCTGGCCTATATGGGCGGCATCCCCATCAGCGGCCCATTGGTCGGTTGGGTGATGGAGCACTACGGAGCACGTCCCGGCTACGCGATCAGCACGGCCGTCGCCCTCGTCGGCGCGGTGGTCGCCGCAGCGGCGGTCACCAGGATCCATTACCGCAACACTCGCGGAATCAAAACCGCGGCCGTACCGGATTCTTCGTCCTCTTCTTGCCAGTCGAAACCGCGCGCATCATGACCGCGGCGCACCCGTCCGTGTCGCCCTCTCCGACGGTCAGTGCCATCCGTCGCCGCGGATACCTCCGGCTCGGCGTCAGCACCGGTATCCGCGGCCTGTCGTGGACCGACGCCGCCGGAGTCCGCCGCGGCTTGGACGTAGACACCGGCCGCGCCGTCGCGGCCGCGCTCTTCGGCGACCCCGGCCGGACCGAGTACACCGAGGTCGACCCGGAGGACAGGATCCCTGCCCTGGCCTCTGGCGTAATCGACCTGCTCGCGTGCAACGCCACCTGGACGTTCAGCCGCGAATGCGGCGCGAGTGTCGCGTTCGTTCTCACCACGTGTTATGACGAAGGCGCCATCTTGGTGCGACGGGACAGCGGCATCGCCTCGGCCGACGACCTGGACGGTCACACCTTGGGAATGTGCGAGGGCACGAGCAGCGAAGAGGCGCTGCGGGCGTGGTTCGGTCCTCGCGACCGGACCGTTCGCTGCAAACTCTATGCCTCTCCGGCTTCGGCTCTCGCTGCCTATATCGATGGCGAAGTCGCCGGCTACGTCGCGGACGGCGTGGTCGTGGCCGGAGAACGCACCCGTCTCGAAGCGCCGAATGACCACATCGTGCTGCCAGAGCGCGTGTCCTTGGAGCCGATGGGACCGGTAGTCAGAGACGACGATCCGCATTGGGCGAAGGTCGTCCGCTGGGTGCTCTTCGCGCTGATCTCCGCAGAGGCCGCCGGAATCACCTCGCACCAGGTACGTGAAGGGACTGCCGAGGACTCCCCCTTGTTGAAGGGCCAGTCCCGACTGGCGGCAAAGGCGGGATTACACCCGAGGTGGATTTCCTCCATAATCGGCGAAGTCGGCAACTACGGCGAAATATACGAACGCAACCTCGGGGACGCCTCCGGGTTGTCCGTCCCTCGCGGCTACAACGAACTTTGGCTGCGTGGCGGCCTGATGTACGCACCGCCCCTTGCGTAAAGATCATTCGCCCGCCGATCGCGAATCGCCGCGTCCGCAAACCTGCCGCACGGGAGCGCCGAATGAGCGAAACCCCACCCGATTCCGATCTCTCGCGATCACTGTCCAGGCGGCAGATGACGATGCTCGGCCTCGGCTCGGCGGGCTGCGCCCCGCCACCCCTGCCGACCGGCAGGAACACCAGCCCTCACCGTTCGGCTCCGCCCCGAACCAGCGGCGATTCCACTCAGCCGCGTACACCCGGCGCGCCTCCGCCTCGGCTTCCTCGGTCCCGCTCAGCATCGCCAGGACACACCGCCGATATCTCCGGCGCCGCCTGCTGAACCGCCTGGAGCGCGGCGAAGGCGCGCGGTCGCCACCGCGACCGTGTGGGTGTCGCAAACGTGCCCTTCGTCACCAGTGTGTTGCCGGACCAGCAGAGCCGGTAGAGGTCGACCTCGTGCAACAGGTCGCGGCCGGAACGGTAGAACTCGCAACGGGCGCCGGGCGGCCGGGGTGCGGAACGCGCATGGTCGGGCGGGTAGGGGTAGGCGCGGGCCGGCAGCAGACGGGCCAGTTCGGCGCGCGGCCGGCCGGTGGTCAGTTCGTCGAACCGGGATGGCGGCAGCACGCTCGTCGTGTGCCGCTCGAAAAGTCATCGCTGCATGTCATGCCGCGTATCTGTACTCGTTGATGAGGCCGCCGAGGATCCGGGTGCGCAGGACTTTGCCGGTGCTGAGGCCATGCGCCGGTTGTTCGTGGACGTCGGGTGGTAGCTGGTTGCGGGCCTGGTGGGGTCGGTGTTCGTTGTAGTGCCGCTCGTAGGCCGCGAGGACGTGGCGGGCGTGGGCCTCGTTCATGATGAGGACGTGGTCGAGGGCTTCGCGTCGGATGCTGCCGATGACGCGTTCGCAATGCGCGTTCATCCGGGGAGCCTGCGGCGCACTGTTGAGGATGTCCATCTCCTCGGCTGCAAAGACGGCGTCGAACGCTTCGCCGTACTTGCCATCGCGGTCGCGTAACAAGAAGTGCAGGGACTCGATGCGTATGTCCAGGCCGGCGGTGAGATTCCGCGCCTGCTGCACCGCCCAGTCCCGTGTCGGGCGGGCGGTGGCCCCGGTGATGTGCAGCCGCCGGGTGCCGTGCTCGAGGAACACCAGCGCGTACAACCGCCTGCCGAGGGCGGTGTCGATGTGAAAGAAGTCTGCCGCGATGATGCCCTCGGCTTGCGCGGTCAGGAACTCGCGCCAGGTGGGGCCTGCGCGACGTGGAGCAGGGTCGATGCCGGCCGCGTTGAGGATCTCCCCCACCGTCGAGGCGGCGACTCGATACCCGAGTCGGGCCAGTTCCCCCTGGATCCGCCCGTGCCCCCACGTCGGATGCTCCCTCGCCAGCGCAGGACGAGCTTCTTGATCGCTGCCGGGGTGGGGGGCGGCCGGTGCCCCGGCGCGCGGTGTAGGCCCACTTTGCGGCGATGAATCTGCGGTGCCAGGCAAGCAGGGTGCCGGGGGTGACAGGGAAGATCTCGCGCCACTGGCGCCGGGGTATCAGCCCGGACAGGGCGGCGAACCAGAACCGGTCGGCAGGCTCATAGCGGACCGGTTCGGCCAACTGGCGACGCAGGACCGCGTTCTCGTGCCGCAGCACCAGCAGTTCCGCCTCCTTCGCCGTCCCGCGACGCAGGAGCACCGATGGAACAGTGAGCAGCTTCCGGGTCACCTTGTACAGCAAGGACACGATCACGGAGGACATGATCCCAGCGGACTGACCGCATCCAGCTCACCTGCGGCGATGACTTTTCGAGCGGCACACCATGCACCATCGCCGCGCCCCCACCCGCTTGGCACACTTTTTCTTACCGCAGGGCCTCTGCGAACTGTCTCTCTACGGCGCCACAGAGCCGGATACGGCGCTCACGCCCTGGGAGTGCCCCATCTGCCGGCGGACGACAAGGGGCTTTGCCCTGCCTTGACGCGGGCGCACCCCGGCAGGCAGGAACCCCACGTACGAGCTGCCTGCGAAAACCGGCCCGGCGAGATCACCAGCGGTCCGCCCTCCCCCTGTCGCATGGGGAGCAGGACCTCGTGCTCCCAACGCGAAAGGTGCTCGAGAGCCGACAAGGGTCCTTATACCTCTCGATGCAGAAGACATCCGAATCGATCGGGTGACATCGGGGGCCCGCGGTTGACGACGGCGCGTGGGGGCGCGGTACGGCGCTGTAGGTCTACCGGATCGGGTGACGGACGAATCGGGCACCGTTGACACGTCTGCGAGTTGGGAGCACGAGGGCTCCCAGAGGGCTCCCACTTGCTCCCAGCCCGGACATGGTTAAGGCCGCCTCCGCTACCCGCGGAAACGGCCTCCGACCTGCGAAAACGCTGGTCGGGACGACAGGATTTGAACCTGCGACCCCTTGACCCCCAGCCCAGTGACCACTCTCAGCAACCATCCGTACCACACTGTAGCAATCCGTTCAGGACTATACGCCACCGCACGAAGCCCAAGAAGTACGCACCCCGCACGCTACGCGCCAGTCGGCGCCGCCGGGACACAGTCGGGCGACGCACCCCTCCCCCGAGTGACCCGGACCACGGTCCGGCGACTTTGACCGCGTGGACCCGCTCCCCTCCCCCACCCATGGGAGCCGACGCGGAACATCCCGGCCAAGGCCAACCCTCGGCATACGCTTTGACGTCGACCGCGCAACACCTACGCCAGCACCGCCGATAAGGGATTTGTTATCATTGCGAGGGTGCGCAGGCATTCAGGGAGGACATGATGGCCAAGATCACCATTGAAATCGACGAGGAGCGCCTCGCCGAGGCCAAACAACTCCTGCACACCGAGGATGACGCCGAGGTCGTGGCCAAGGCGGTGGATATTGCGGTCGGTGCGATCTACCAGCGTCGCGCGGCCCGACAGCGGCTGAGCGAGCTCGCGGGTGAGGGCGGCGCCTTCGGCGAGGCCCGCCCGGCGTGAGCGCCTCCCTGTACCTGATCGACACCAGCGCCTGCAACCGCCTGTTCCGCACCCCCGCCGTGGAACGACATTGGGCGGGCATCCTGGACGAGGGCCGCGTGAGCGTGTGCGAGATCACCGAGCTGGAACTGGTCCGCGCCACCGGCGGCCGCGACGAGCGGGCCGTGCTGGAGCGCTACCTCCACGACGCCTTCGGCTGGACCCCCGTACCCGACCGTGCACTCACCCGGGCCCGGCAAGTGCAAGACCTCCTCGTCACCTCCAGCTGGCACCAGGGACCGGGAGCGGTCGACCTGATGACCGCCGCCACCGCAGAACTGTGCGGACTGACCTTGCTGCACTACGACGCGGATTTCGAAACCATCGCCAAAGTGACCGGACAACCCCACCAGTGGATCGCCCCACGCGGCAGCGTCGACTGACAAGGACAACGGCCACCATGGACCACACCACACACCCGGCCAAGCACACCGACGCGGCACCGCCTGACAAGACCACCACCCGCTGGGGGGCATTCCTGAAAAAGGCCCGGCGCAGCCGGGGGATGAGCCAGCGGGCACTGGCCCGGGAACTGGGAGTCAGCCAGGCCCGGATCGCCCAGATCGAAAACGGAGCCAGCACCCCGCAGATCGACACCATGGCCGCTTACATCACCGCCCTCGGCGGCGAGCTGACCCTGCGAGCCGACTTCCACGACCATGTCACCCAGACCACATGGCCCGAACAACACCCCACAGAAAGCTGACACGCACACAGGCAGGCTTCACGTGAGGGTGACACTCTCCACACTGACGGTGTGCTTGCCGAGAATGTCATCCGCCCTGGTCGGAGGCCTGTATCGGGACCGGCGGTCGTCGGCCTCGCCGCCCGGGTAGGCGCTCTCGCGTAGTCGGTGGTTCACGCATCATGATGATCGACCGTGCTGCTGCGACTGGCCTACCTGGGCGTGACCAACGCGTTCGCGCTGCTGCGTCTGCTGCCGATGAGCGACCGGGACAAGGATGCGGAGATCCTGGCTCTCCGTCATCAGATCACGGTGCTCGAACGCCAACTCGGCGGTGCCCGACTACGGTTCACTCCGAGCGATCGGGCGCTCCTGGCTGCGCTGCTGCACCGGATGCCGTTCCCCGCTCTGCGGCGTCTTCGACTGCTCGTACGTCCTGACACCGTGCTGCGCTGGCACCGCGACCTCGCAAGACGCCAGCATGCCGCCTCATCACGACCCAAGCGACCCGGTCGGCCTCGTACCGTGCGCTCCATCCGGATTCTCGTACTGCGCTTGGCGAGAGAGAATCCGAACTGGGGCTACAGGCGTCTGCACGGCGAACTGCTCGTGCTGGGAGTGAAAGTGGCCGCGTCGACCGTCTGGAAGATCCTCAAGGACACCGGCGTCGATCCGGCGCCCGGCCGGAGCTCCAGCACGTGGGCCAGCTTCCTGCGCTCCCAAGCCGGCGCCCTCCTGGCCTGTGACTTCTTTGAGACGGTCACCCTGTCCGGCGCGCGGATGTACATATTCGCGGTGATCGAGCACAGCAGTCGCCGCATCCGGGTCCTGGGTGCCACCGCACACCCGACCACCTCCTGGGTAACCCAGGCTGCGAAGAACCTGGTCATGGATCTCGAGGACGTAGGCTGCCGGGCCCGGTTCATGATCAGGGACAGGGATGGGAAGTTCCCCGGACTGTTCGATGACGTCCTCAAAGACGCGGGGATCGAGGTCGTCCTCAGCGGCATCCAGATGCCGCGAATGAACTCGATCATGGAAAGGTGGGTGCAGACCTGCAGACACGAGCTCCTGGACCGGACCTTGATCTGGAACCAGCACCACCTCCTCCACGCCCTGCGAGAGTTCGAGGACTTCTACAACTCCCATCGACCGCACCAGGGCATCGCGAACGCCCGACCGCTACACCCACTGCCGACACCAATCGACGATCCGGACAAGCTAAGCCACCTCGACATACGACGCCACGACCGCCTTGGCGGCATCCTCCACGAATACAGACATGCCGCGTGACCTGCACGGACGAGGTATTCGGCAAGCGCACCGCCCCTTCCCTGTCGCATGGGGAGCACGACATCGTGCTCCCACCGCGAAAGGTGCTCGAGAGCCGACAAGGGGTCCTTATGCCTCTCGATGCAGAGGGCACCCGGATCGATGGGGTGACGTCGGGGGCTTGTGGTTGACGACGGCACCCAGGGGCGTGGTACGGCGCTGTAGGTCTACCTGATCGGGTGACGGACGAATCGGGCACCGTTGACACGTCTGCGAGTTGGGAGCACGAGGGCTCCCAGAGGGCTCCCACTTGCTCCCAGCCCGGAAACGGCTAAGGCCGCCTCCGCTACCTGCGGAAACGGCCTCCGACCTGCGAAAACGCTGGTCGGGACGACAGGATTTGAACCTGCGACCCCTTGACCCCCAGTCAAGTGCGCTACCAAACTGCGCCACGTCCCGGTGCTTGTCCGGCTTGGGCTTCGCCCTGGCCGGTCGCGCAAGAGAACAATACCGCACTTCAGGGGGTGGTCGCTGCCACCTTTCGGCGGGGCCCGGCGAGGCGGGGCGGGCGTGCTGGTTACGCTCGGTTGATGGATGGTGGCAGGGCGTCCGTGATCCGGTTGCTCGTTCGTTTGGGTGGGGGCGGGTGGGCGGGTGGGGTCAGGTCTGGGTGGGCGGGTGGGGTCAGGTCTGGGTGGTCAGCCAGGTCAGCAGGTCTTGCTGGACCTCGTCGCGGTTGATCTCGTTGAGGATCTCGTGGCGGGCGCCGGAGTAGCCCTTCCAGGTGAGGTCGTGGGTGCCGAGGTAGCGGAAGTCCTCGAGGAGTTCGTGGACCAGCGTCATCCGCTGGTTGCACGGGTCCTCGGTGCCCACGGCGATGTGGACCGGCAGCCGGGTCGGGGTGCGGGCCTGGTTGCGGGGGTTGTTGATCTTGCGGACGGCGCGGACCCAGTCGAGGGACAGGCCCGCGCTGAAGGCGAAGCCGCATCGCTCGTCCGCCGCGTAGGCGGCGACCTCGGCGGGGTCGCGGGAGAGCCATTCGTAGCCGGTGCGGGATTCGTAGGGGTCGTTGAAGGAGGCGAAGAGCTGAGGGGTGAAGCCGGAGGGGGCGGTGCGGCCGGCCGCGGCGACTTCGGCCTCGAGGCGGGTGATGGCGGCGTCGGTGTCGGTCGCGGGCAGTGAGCGGAAGGTGCCGGAGAGGATCAGGCCCGACAGGTCGTCGCCGTACTCCTGGGCGCAGTCGCGGGCGAGCATCGAGCCCATGCTGTGGCCCAGCAGGAACAGCGGTGCCCCGGGGAGCTCCCTGCGGGCGCGGTCGCCGACGGCCCGCAGGTCGGTGACGATGGCGCGCCAGGCGTCGCCCTGCTCGCCCGCGACGCCGAGGCCGCCCGTGGAGGCGGCGGTCGCGCCGTGGCCGCGGTGGTCCGAGGCGACCACGGCGTAGCCGTGGGTGCACAGATGGCGGGCGAAGCGGTCGTAGCGCTGTGCGTGTTCCGCGGCGCCATGGGCGATCTGGACGATCGCGCGCGGGCTGCCGGTCTCCGGGAGCCAGGTGTAGGTGGCCAGACGTACGCCGTCAGGGGTGGGGAGGTGGTCGCTGCGGTGGGTCACGCCGTCCCTCGGCATGTCGTCTCCTCTCCTGTGCCAGGCGGTTCCTGTGCCAGGCGATCGTTCTCTTCTCTTGCCTCGCACCTGTGTGCCTCAAGCGTTGGCGCCTTGAGTCACGAGTGTTGACCCGGGGCCGTTGGGCTATGAAACGATCAAGCGCTGCACGCACCACTGCTTACTCCTGCTCTGCACAACTCTCGTGTTCCAGGAGGACCGTTGGACACCGCAGACATTCCCGTCACAGCCGAGCCCCTCTCCCGCCGCCGGTTCCTACAGGCCGCCGCGGGCACCGCCGCCGTGGCCGGGGCGGCGGCCGGGCTGCCCGCGCAGGCCGCTGTCGCCCAGGGGCGGCAGGCCGCGCTCACCTTGTCGTTCACCGGGGCCACCAACGGCGCCGCGACGCTCTCCCCCTCCGGCGACCGCCTGGTCGCCGAGGTTCAGAACGTGCTGTGGTCCGTCCCCCGGAAGGGCGGCGCCGCCACCGCCCTCACCCCGCCGGATCTGGAGCCGACCCGGCCCGTGTTCTCCCCCGACGGGAAGCTGCTGGCCGTCTGCGCGTACCGGGGCGGCGGCTTCCATCTGTGGACGCTGCGCCCGGACGGCTCGGATGTGCGTCAGCGCACGGACGGGCCCTGGGACGACCGGGGCCCGGCCTGGTCGCCGGACGGTACGCGGATCGCGTTCGCCTCCGAGCGCGGCGGCGATCCGGTGGCGGGCAGCCCGTACCGGGTGTGGGTGCTGGAGGTGGCGACCGGGGAGCTCACCCGGCTGACCGGGGCGCCGGGCCAGGACGGGCCGCTTCAGGACGGCGCCTGGGAGGACTTCGACCCCGCCTGGTCCCCCGACGGCGAGCGGGTGATCTTCGTGCGCGGACGGCTCGCCGGGACCGCGCTGGACGCCCGTACGGTGGCCTCGGTGCGCGCCGACGGCACCGGGCCGGTGGCGGTGGAACACACCGAGGCGGCCGCCGGCGTCCAGTTGCTCGCGCCCTCGGTGTCCCCCGGCGGCGCCCTGGCCTATCTGCGCACCACCCCCGCGCCCGACGCCTCGTGCACGCTGGTCGTGGACGGCGTGGCCGTGCCGGTGGCCGGCGATGTGCAGCCGGTGCCGCCGCGCTGGACCGCCGACGAGGAGCTGCTGCTCACCGTGGGCGGGCGGTTCCGGCTGGTGCGGCCCGAGGCTCCCGGCGCGGGCGAGGAGATACCGTTCGAGGCCGCCATGCCGGTCGACCGGCCGCGCTATCGGGTCAAGCGGTACGACTTCGACAGCGGCGGCGGGGCGCGGCCGGTGCGCGGGGTGCATCTGCCCGCGCTGTCCCCCGACGGGCGCAAGGTGGCCTTCGCCGCGCTGAACTCCCTGTGGGTCGCGGACACCGCCGGCGGCCGCCCGCCGCGCCGGATCGTGCGCGCCTCGCCCACCCGCTATCTGCTGGCGCCGACCTGGACGCCCGACGGGCGGGCGCTGGTCTACGCGGACGACCGCGACGGGCTGCTCGCCGTACGCCGCCGGGAGCTGGCCACCGGCGAGGAGACCGAGCTGGCCTCCGGGGGCCGGGTGCACCCCGCGCTGTCCCCCGCGGGCGACCGCCTCGCCTGTGTCGACATGTCAGGAAACCTGGTCCTGCGGGATCTGGCCGCGGGCACCGAGCGCACGCTGGCCGCGCCGCTCGGCGGCGGCGGGCTGCCCGGCAGACCGAGCTGGTCGCCCGATGGTCGCTTTATCGCCTATTGCGACCGCAACCGGCTGAACCAGCGGTTCCGCGAGGGCTACAACCTCATCCGGGTGGTGGACGCGGACAGCGGCGCGGCCAGGCTGTACGCCCTGGCGCCGCACACCTCGCTCTCCGACCGCTATGACTCCGGCCCCGTGTGGTCCCCCGACGGCCGCCATCTCGCAGTGATCGCCGAGTCCGCCCTGTGGCTGCTGCCCGTACGGCCCGACGGCACCCCGGACGGCGAGCCGCGCCGGCTGACCGAGGAGAGCGCCGACCACCCCTCCTGGTCGGGCGATTCGCGCTCCATCCTGTATCTGTCCGCGGGCAAGCTGCGGCTGCTGGACGTGGCCGCCGGCACGGCCCGTACCGTGCGGGTCCCGCTCGACCACCGGCGCCCGCGCCCCGCCGACACCGTCGTCCACGCCGGGAGGTTCTGGGACGGCACCGGGGACGACTCCACGGTCCGCGAGGACGTCGACATCGTGGTGCGCGGCGGGCGCGTCACCGCCGTCGAGCCGCACCGCGCCGGGCGGCCCGCGAAACGCCGCGTGGACGCCTCCGGCCGCACCGTCGTGCCCGGTCTCTGGGATGCCCATACGCATCCCTGGCAGTACACCTACGGCGCCCGGCAGACCATGCTCCAGCTCGCCTACGGCATCACCACCGCCGTCTCCCTCGGCGGCTTCGCCTACGAGCAGGCGCGGCTGCGCGAGGCCATCGCGGCGGGCGCCCTGGCCGGGCCCCGGCTGCTGGCGACCGGGGAGCTGCTGGACGGGCCGCGCGTCGCGTACAGCATGGGCCGGGCGCACCGCACCCGGGAGGGGCTGCGCCGCTCGCTGGAGCGCGGCGCGGCGCTCGACTGGGACTTCGTCAAGACGTACGTGCGCGCGCCCGGCTGGATCATGGAAGAGGCCGCCCGGTTCGCCCACGACCGGCTCGGGGTGCGCAGCGGCAGCCATCTGTGCTCGCCCGGCGTGCAGCTCGGGCAGGATCTGACCACCCATCTCCAGGCCACGCAGCGCCTGGAGTACGGGCACGCCACGACAGCGACCGGGCGGTCCTTCCAGGACGTGACGGAGATATACACCGCCACGGACTTCCGGCTGATCGCCACGCCGTTCACCGCCTCGCCGCTGGTGGGTGCCGACCCCTCGCTGGCCGAGGACGAGCGGGTCACCCGGCTCATGCCGCCGTGGGACACCGCCATGGTGCGGCAGCTCGCCGGGACCCCGCCCACCGCGGCCCAGCTCGCCACCCTCCGCACCGAGATCGGCGTCTACCGGCAGATCCTCGCCGGAGGCGGTCTCGTCGCCCTGGGCACGGACGCGCCCCTGGTGGCGGTCGGACTCCATCTGCACCTGGGGCTGCGGGCGCTGCACCGGTACGGGCTCTCGGCCGCGGAGGCGCTGCGCACCGCGACCCTGCTGCCCGCGCGGGCGTTCGGCGCGGACCGGGACCTCGGCACCCTGGAGGTGGGGAAGCTGGCGGACCTGACGGTCGTGGACGGCGATCCCTTCACCGACTTCGACTCCCTGGTGCGCACGGTGTCGGTGCTGCGCGGCGGGGTGCCGTACGAGCGGGACGACCTCGTCCGGGCCTTCCCGGAAGGCGGCCGGGCACGGCACGGGAAGTCGGCCGAGCACTGGCTGGAGGTGGGGCGGCTGCTGCGGCGGGACACCTGCTGCGACGCGGAGGGGTGAGGGCGCACCACCCGGACCGCGTACACGGTCCTCGGGTTGTGTTCCGGCGCGTAGGGGCCCGCCTGTGCGGTCACCAGCCTGTGCGGCGTGTACGAGCCCGCCCGTGCGCCGTTCGAAATGCCGCCGCCGCGGCCGGAGCGAAGCGCTCCGGCCGCGGCGGCGGTTACTGCTTCCGGCTGCTGCCGGTGGGCTGTCAGGAGCTCACCGGGGCCATCTTGTCGACGATGCCGGGGTTGGCGTCGATCCACTTCTGGACGCCCTGCTCGGCATTGCCCTTGCCGGCGTCCTGAACGGCCTGCTCCAGGCTCGCCAGCTCCTGCTCGGTCATGTGCCAGTTCTTCAGCCACCCGTAGAACTCGGGGTACTTCTTCGGGAAGGACTTGTGGCCCAGCGAGCGGATCTCGTTGTTGGCCCCGAACGCCTGCTTCGGGTCGGCCAGCTTGGTCAGCTGGTACTTGCTGTACGCCCAGTGCGGGGTCCACAGCACGACGGCGACGGGCTCCTTCTTGGCGTACGAGCGCTGAAGCTGGGCGAGCATGGCCGGGGAGGCGTTGTTGGTGACCTCGTACTCCTTGTCCAGGCCGTACTCCTTGAGCACCTTGCTCTTGAGCAGCTGCATCTCGCCGGTGCCCGGCTCAATGCCGATGATCTTGCCCTTGAACATCCCGGACTTGCCCTTGAGGTCCGCCAGGGACTTGACGTCCTTGACGTACGAGGGCACCGCGATCTCGAGCGAGGTCTTGTCGTACCACGCCCCGATGTCGACGAGGTTCTTCTTGTACCGGTCCCAGTACTGCTTCTGGGCGATCGGCAGCCAGCCGTCGAATTCGACGTCGATCTGCCCGGCGCTCATGCCGGTGAACATGGAGCCCACGTCGTACTGCTTGATCGACGGCTTGTAGCCGCGCTTCTCCAGGACGTTCTTCCACAGGTAGGTGGTGGCGACGTCCTCGTCCCAGGGGAAGTAGCCGATCTGCGGCGCGGCCCCGGCCTGCTTGCCCTTCTTGGCGGCGCCGGTGTCGCCCGCGGGGGCGAGCTTGTCGACGACGCCGGGGTTCTTCTTCAGCCAGGCGCGCACGCCGTCCTGCTGCTTGCCCTTGCCCGCGTCCCGGATGGCCGCCTCGAGGCTGGTGAGCTGCTTCTCGGAGAGCTTGAAGTCCTTCATCCACTGGGCGATCTGCGGCTCCTTCTGGGAGAAGCCCTTGCGCCCGATGGCGTGGATGCCGTCGCCCTTGCCGAAGGCGCCCTTGGGGTCCGCGAGCTTGGTGAGCTTGTACTTGCTGTACGCCCAGTGCGGGGACCACAGGGTGACCGCCACCGGCTCCTTCTTGGCGTAGGAGCGCTCCAGCTGGGAGAGCATGGCGTTGGTGGAGGCATTGACCAGCGTGTACTCGCCGTTCAGGTCGTAGCCCGGGAGGACGTCGTTCTTCATGATCTTCATCTCGCCGGCGCCCGGCTCAATGCCGATGATCTTGCCCTTGAACATGCCGGACTTGCCCTTGAGGTCATCCAGGGTCTTGACGCCCTTGACGTACGAGGGCACCGCGACCTCCAGGGAGGTCTTGTCGTACCAGGTGCCGAGGTCCTCCAACTGGTCCTTGTACTGCTTCCAGTACGAGGCGTGGGTGGCGGGCAGCCAGGCGTCGGTCTGCATGTCCACGTCACCGGCGGCCATGCCGGTGAACAGCGTGCCGATGTCATACGTCTGAAGCTGCGGCTTGAAACCTCGCTGCTCCAGGATTTCCTTCCACAGGTAGGTGGAGGCGACGCCCTCGTCCCAGTTGATGTAGCCGAGCTTGACCGTGCGGCCCTTGCCGACGTTGGCGGTGACCTTCTGGCCGCTGTCGTCGTCGCCGAAGATGTTCAGCCCGCCCGCGACGAGCGCGAGGACGACGACACCGACCATCGCGACCGAGGTCGCGGGGCGCCACTGGAGCACCTTCAGGCCGCCCACGGCGTTCGCGGCCTGCTTGGCCAGGGCCCGCCGGCCGAGCGGCGAGACGCGCTGGTTGAGGGCGCCGGTCATCCGGTCCAGATACATGGCGAGGATGACCACCGCGATGCCACCCTCGAAGCCGAGGGCCACGTCGACCGAGCTGATCGCCTCGAAGACGGAGGAGCCGAGGCCGCCGCCGCCGACCATGCCCGCGATGACGACCATGGACAGCGCGAGCATGATGGCCTGGTTGACGCCCGCCATGATCGTGGGCAGGGCGAGCGGCAGCTGCACCCGGAGCAGGGTGCGGCGCGGGGTGGTGCCGAAGGCCTCGGCGGCCTCGACGAGCTCCGCGTCGACCTGGCGGATGCCCAGCTCGGTCATCCGTACGCCCGGCGGCATGGAGAAGACGATGGTCGCGATGATGCCCGGGACCACGCCGACGCCGAAGAAGAAGATGCCGGGGATGAGGTAGACGAAGGCGGGCATCGTCTGCATGAAGTCCAGCACCGGACGGAGCACGGCGCTCACCGCGCGGTTGCGCGAGGCCCAGATGCCCAGCGGTACCGCGAGCACGACCGTGATCACACCGGCGACCAGCACCAGCGACAGCGTCTCCATCGCCTCGTCCCACTGCTGGATCGAGTCGATGAGCGCGAAGCCGGCGAAGGCCAGGACGGCGGGCACCAGGCCGCGCAGCCACCAGGCGAGCACCGCGAGGATGCCCGCGAGGAGCAGGGGGGCGGGGGCGGCGAGCACATCGTGCACGCCGTCGTACATCCCCTGGACGACCTTGGCGATGAAGTCGAAGAGCCAGGCGAAGTTGTCACGGAGGAAGTCGACGCCGGACTGGATCCAGCTTCCGAGTTCGAGCCTAGGCACCGGCGATCACCTTGCCCTCGGGGGCCTCGGGGGAGCCGGAAGACTTCGACACCCCGGCGGCCAGGGTCTTCGGCGCGTCACCGGTGTCGGTCCCCCCGTCCGTCCCGGTGTCGTCCGGTCCGCTCTCCGGCTCGCCGAGCACGGCGAGCAGCCTGGCGCGGGGGACGACGCCGATGAGCGAGCCGTCGTCCACGTCGGTCACCGCGACCGCGACGCCGCTGCGCGAGCAGGGCGTGAACAGCTCGACGATCGGGGTGTCCGGGGTGACGGTCGCCGGGGCGGCCTCCAGGATGTCGCTCTCGGTGCGCAGCACCGTGCCGTCCGGGGTCGTGGTGCCCAGCGCCTCCTCGGGGTCGGCCATGATCGCGCCGGCGGTGAGCACCCGGGTGCGGTCGACGTCCTGGGTGAAGGACGCGACGTAGTCGTTGGCCGGGGTGACCAGGATGTCCTCGGCGGTGCCGATCTGGACGATCCGGCCGTCGCGCATGACGGCGATGCGGTCGCCGAGGCGCATGGCCTCGTTGAGGTCGTGGGTGATGAAGATGATGGTCTTCTTCAGCCGCTTCTGGAGCTCCAGCAGCTGGTCCTGCATATCGCGGCGGATCAGCGGGTCGAGCGCGCTGAAGGACTCGTCCATCAGCAGCAGGTCGGCGTCGGTGGCCAGGGCGCGGGCCAGGCCCACGCGCTGCTGCATACCGCCGGAGAGCTCGTCGGGCCAGGACTTCTCCCAGCCGGCGAGGCCGACGAGGCCGAGCGCCTCGGTCGCGCGCCGCTCGCGCTCGGCGCGCGCAATGCCCTGCACTTCCAGTCCGTACGCGGCGTTCTCCAGGACGCTGCGGTGCGGGAAGAGGGCGAAGTGCTGGAAGACCATGCTGATCTTGTGAGAGCGCACCTCGCGCAGCTCGCGCGGGGCCAGGGCCGTCAGGTCCTGGTCGTCGTAGAGGACGCGTCCGGCGGTCGGCTCCAGCAGTCCGTTGAGCATGCGCAGCAGAGTGGACTTGCCGGATCCGGACAGACCCATGACGACGAATATCTGGCCCGCCTCGACAGCGAAGGACGCGTCGATGACCGCCGCGGTCGTGCCGTTCGCACGCAGCTCGTCACGGTCCGTGCCGCCCTCGAGCTTCGCCACCGCCTCATCGGGTCGTCTGCCGAACACCTTGAACAGGTGCTCGGCTTGCAGCCTGGACACATATACCTCTCGGGGTCGCACCAAGAACGACCCGCCACCCCCGCGGACAGGTCGTGGAGCGGGCGGTATCCGACCGCTTGCCCGTTGCAATAGTTGCTTTACCTAACGGGTCCGCTCCGGCAGCGCGCCTGCCCTGAACCGATTGGCGTAAACCAATCGGTGACCCACGTCACATATCCGGGGTGGGAGTGTCGGTGGCGTGCGGCATCATCGAGGCGTGACCCGACGCCTGATGCTCCTCGACACCTCGTCCCTGTACTTTCGCGCCTTTTTCGGGGTGCCGGACTCCGTCCGGGCCCCCGACGGCACCCCGGTGAACGCCGTGCGCGGGCTGCTCGACTTCATCGCCCGGCTGGTCCAGGACCACCACCCCGACGACCTCGTGGCCTGCATGGACTTCGACTGGCGCCCGCAGTGGCGGGTCGACCTGATCCCCTCGTACAAGGCGCACCGGGTGGCCGAGGAGGCCCCGGAGGGGGGCGGGGTGGACCAGGAGGAGGTGCCCGACACCCTCTCGCCGCAGGTCCCGGTGATCGACGAGGTGCTGGACGCGGTGGGGATCGCCCGGGTGGGCGCCGCGGGCTACGAGGCCGACGACATCATCGGCACGCTCGCGGGCCGGGCGGCGGGCCCGGTCGACATCGTCACGGGCGACCGGGATCTGTTCCAGCTCGTCGACGACGGGCGCGCGGCGCGCGTGCTCTACCCGGTCAAGGGGGTGGGCACGCTCCAGGTCTTCGACGAGGCGGCGCTGCGCGAGAAGTACGGCGTGGGCGGTGCGGGGTACGCGGATCTGGCACTGCTGCGCGGCGACACCAGCGACGGGCTGCCGGGCGTCCCGGGGATCGGCGAGAAGACCGCGGCCAAGCTCCTCGCCGCATACGGCGACCTGGCCGGGATCATGGCCGCGGCCGCCGACCCCGCATCCAAGATCACCCCGGCGCAGCGCAGGCGGCTGGCGGAGGCGAGCGAGTACGTGGCGGTCGCGCCTAAGGTGGTGCGGGTGGCCTCGGACGTCCCGCTGCCGGCCTTCGACCCGGCGCTGCCGCGGACGCCGCGGGACGAGCGTGCGCTCGAGGCACTGGCGGAGCGGTGGGGGCTCGGCGGATCGCTGCGCCGACTGCTCTCCACTCTTGAAGGGTGAGGTGTTAGGTTAGGTCACCCTAACTCGTTTGTGGATCAGGGAGGTGGCCGTGGCAGAGCGTCCTGCCCGCAAGACCCCGCAGCTCAACCGGGCGCGGGTGGCCCGCACCGAGCGGCTGACGCCCCATATGACGCGGGTGGTGCTGAGCGGCGGCAGCCTGGCCGGCTTCGCCGCCGGCGAGTGCACCGACCACTACGTCAAGCTGCTCTTCCCGGCCGAGGGCGTCACCTACCCCGAGCCGTTCGACCTGGCGCGGGTCCGCGCCGAGTTCCCGCGCGACCAGTGGCCGCGCACCCGTACGTACACCGTGCGCGCCTGGGACCCCGCGGCCCAGGAGCTGACCCTGGACTTTGTGATCCACGGGGACGAGGGCCTGGCCGGGCCGTGGGCCGCGCGCGCCGAGCCGGGCGAGGAGGTCCTCTTCCTCGGCCCCGGCGGGGCGTACGCGCCGAGCCCGGAGGCCGACTGGCATCTGCTCGTGGGCGACGAGAGCGCGCTGCCCGCGATCGCCGTCGCGCTGGAGCGGCTCGCCGACGGGCCGGCGGGCGCGCCGGTGCACGCCCTGATCGAGGTGGCCGGGCCGGAGGAGGAGCTCAAGCTGAGCGTGCCGGACGGGGCGCGGGTCAGCTGGCTGCACCGGGGCGGCGGGCGGGGCGGTGAGTCGCTGGTGGCGGCCGTCCGCGCGCTGGACTTCCCGTCCGGCCGGCTGCACGCGTTCGTCCACGGCGAGGCGGGATTCGTGAAGGAGGTCCGCCGCTATCTGCGGATCGAGCGGGAGATTCCGCGCGAGTGGCTGTCGGTCTCCGGCTACTGGCGCCGCGGCCATGACGAGGACGGCTGGCAGGCGTCGAAGCGGGAGTGGAACCAGCGGATAGAGGTGGAAGAAGGCACCGCGGACGCCGCGGGAGCCACGGGAGCCACCGGCGCCGCGGCGGCCTGAGCCCCGGAGCCGGACGGTCTACCGGGACGGCCCACCAGGACGACGAGCGCCGGGCGGCCCCGGCGGTGGAGTGCCACCGCCGGGGCCGCCGCGCGCACGGCTGCGGTCAGACCGACCGCTGGTACGACCGGAAGGTGCGGGTCGACAGCCAGACCGCGGCCAGCGCGAGCGCCAGCAGCGCCCCGCCGCGGCTCGCCACATCGCCCCAGTCCGGGTCGCCCGCCATGGCCGAACGTCCCGCTACCAGCGCCCAGTTGACCGGGTTGAAGTCGGCGACGTGCCGCATCCATCCCGGCATCAGGGAGGGCGCCATGAAGGCCTCGGAGAGGAAGGTCAGCGGCAGCAGCAGGAAGGTGTTGATGCCGATGATCGACTCCCGCTCCCGGACCAGCATGCCCAGGGCGTTGGAGAGCGCGCCGAAGACCGTGCCGAGCAGCACGGACGCCACGATCAGCAGGGCCGTCCCGGTGATGCCGCCCGGGTAGTCGGCGCCGCCGAGCTTGCCGAGCGCCACGATGATGACGGACTGCACGGCGGTGCTGAGGCCCTGGGAGACCACATTGCCGTTCATCAGCGCGCCGCGGGAGACCGGCGTGGTCAGGAAGCGGTTGAGGGTGCCCCGCTCGATCTCCTCCAGGGTCCCCATGCCCGCCCACATGTTGGAGGACAGGGCGCTCATCACCACGATGCCCGGGACCAGGTAGTCCAGGTACGAGCCGGTGCCGAAGCCGCCGAGGTCGGTGACCTTGCGGAAGAGGGAGCCGAAGAGGAACAGCCAGATCACCGGCTGGACCAGATTGATCAGCAGAAAGACGGGCTGGCGCCAGTAGGCCATCAGCTGGCGCTGCGTCATGTACCAGGTCTGGGCGAGGGCCGCGCTCATCGGGCACCTCCGGCGGCACCGGCCGGCACGGGCGCCCCGGCCGCGGCCTCCGCCTCGGTGAAGCTGCGGCCCGCGTAGCGCAGATAGACGTCGTCGAGGGAGGGGCGGGCGACGGTCGCGGTCGCCACGGCGGCGCCCGACCGCTCCAGGGCGGCCAGCAGCGTGGGCACGGCGGCGGCGCCGTCGTCGGCGCGGACGCTGACCCGCCGTCCGTCCACGGCCGCCTCGTGCACGCCCGGCAGCGCGGTGAGCGCGTCGCGCAGCGGAGGCTCGGCGCCGTCCGCGACGGTCTCGCGCAGCTCCAGGTGGACGGCGTCGCCGCGGAGTTCGCCCTTGAGCTCGTCCGGAGTGCCCTCGACCACGACCCGGCCGCGGTCGACGATGGCGATGCGCTCGGCGAGGCGGTCGGCTTCTTCGAGGTAGTGCGTGGTGAGCAGGATCGTCAGCCCCTCCTCCCCCGCGAGCCGGGCGATCTCGTCCCACATGGCGGCGCGGGCCTCGGGGTCGAGCCCGGTCGTGGGCTCGTCGAGGAAGAGCACCTCGGGGCGGTGTACGAGCCCGAGCGCGACGTCGAGCCTGCGGCGCATGCCGCCGGAGTAGCCCTTGACCGGGCGGTTCGCGGCGTCGGCGAGGTCGAAGCGGTCCAGGAGTTCGTCGGCGCGGCGGGCGGCGGCGGTGCCCCGCAGCCCGTACAGCCTCCCCTGGAGCAGCAGGTTCTCCCGCCCGGTGGCCACCGGGTCGGCGCCGGACTTCTGGGCCACGACGCCGATGGCGGCGCGCACCCGGCCGGGGTGGCGGAGCACATCGTGTCCGGCGACAGCCGCAGTGCCCGCGTCGGGGCGGGCCAGGGTGGTGAGGATCTTGACGGTGGTGGACTTCCCGGCCCCGTTGGGTCCGAGCAGGCCGAAGACGATGCCCGCCTCGACGGCCAGCTCCATGCCGTCCAGGGCCTTCACCCCGCCGGGGTAGGTCTTGACCAGTTGGTCGGTTTCCACTGCGAGCGCGCGGGTGCGCGTGTGGTGCGGGGTGCGTCCCCCGGTTGTTGGCGCCATGGTGGCGTGTCTCCACTCTGATCTGTCGTACGACGTCGATCTGTCGCGTGCGAAATCCGCCGTACCGATCCGCGGGTGGAGAGCCGGGCTATCCTGGGTGTGCCGCACCTCGATCGCCTGGCCTGCCATCGCCGCAGGTCCGGTCCGGGGTCAGGGCCCTGGCGTGCGCTGTTGGCGCAGCGCGCGCCGGGGCCTTCTTCACTGCTCCGGTTTCACTTCTCCGGGTTGACTCTCTCCTCTATCTCGGCCCATTCCGCCGGCATCTCGCCGGTCCGGCTCAGCGTCCGCCATGCGGCCGCTCCGGTGAGGCTGCCCGCCGCGAGCTCCGCGCGCAGCGACCGGACCCACTCCATCTCGGCGCGGATCATGTGCAGTTCGTACTCCGTCTCCAGCAGGAACACCCTCGGCAGGTCCTTTTTCAGCGCATCGATCGAGCCGTCAAGGGCCTCGGCCCGGGCCTCCAGCGTCTCGGCCCGCTGCCGCAGCAGCTGATCGGCCTCGTCGATGGGCAGCACCAGGATCAGCGAGAGCGCGGCCGAGAAGGCGGGGTACTCCCGGGCGGGGACGGACACCAGCTCCGCCAGCCACTCGTGCAGTTCGCGGCGGCCGTCCTCGGTCAGTCCGTACACCGTGCGCTCGGGGCGGAGCCCCTGCCGCTGGGTGCCGGCGACCTCGACGAAGCCGTGCTTCTCCAGGTTCTGGACGACGGTGTAGAGCGAGCCGTAGTTGATCTTGATGCTGTGTTCCTTGCCCCGTCGCCGGAGCACCTGCGCGATCTCGTACGGGTGCATCGGCCGCTCACTCAGGAGCGCCATCACCGCGAGCGCCAAGGGGTTGCTCAGCTTGCGCCGCTTCGCCGTCACCGTCATCACCTCGCCCCCGTATATCCGTCGCCGAACATATCGCGACTCAGCAGAGGCGTCAACCGCGATGTATCGCGATTGCGCCGACTCCACGGCCACGCACGGACAGCGGGAAGCGGACATCGGGAAGCGGCATATGGAACGGGCCGGGTCCGGTCGGGAACTCGCCCCGGCCGGACCCGGCCCGTGAAGAAGCCGCGGCCCGCGGTGAACGCCGCGCGGTGGGGTCAGCCCACCGAGGAGTACGCCACCACGCCGCGCAACAGCCCGTCGACCGCCCGGCGGGCGCTGCGCGCCACCGTGCCGTCCGGCGGGGCGGCCACGGCGATCTGGCCCAGCACATCGATCACCTGCTTGCACCAGCGCACGAAGTCGCCCGCCGGCATCTCGATCTCGCGCAGCAACTCGTCCAGCCCGTGTCCGGAGGCCCAGCGGTACGCGGCCCAGGCGAAGCCCAGGTCGGGCTCGCGCTGGCCGACCCCCTCCGCCTGCTTGATCTTGTGGTCGTCCTCCAGGGCGTCCAGCCGGCCCCAGATCCGGACCATCTCGCCCAGCGCCTCCTTGGCCCGGCCCGCGGGCAGCTTGGGCGGCAGCGCGTCGTCCGCCGCCCGCGCCTCGTAGACCAGCGCCGAGGCGCAGGCCGCGAGCTCCTCGGGCTTCAGCCCCTCCCAGACGCCGTCGCGCAGACACTCGCTGGCGAGCAGGTCCAGCTCCCCGTAGAGCCGGGCGAGCCGCTTGCCGTCGTCGGTGACCTCCTCGCCGCTGAGATAGCCCAGCTCGGTCAGCAGGGCGCAGATCCGGTCGAAGGTGCGCGCGATGGTGTTCGTACGCCCCTCGATGCGCCGCTCCAACTGGCGGGTGTCGCGCAGCAGCCGGTGGTACCGCTCGGCCCAGCGGGCGTGGTCCTCGCGCTCGTCGCAGCCGTGGCAGGCGTGGGCCCGGATGGCGGCGCGCAGCCGGGCGATCTCGATGTCGTCCGCCGCGGCCGAGCGCTGCTTGCGATGGCGGTGCACATCGTGGTGGCCCGCCTTGCTGCGCAGCGCGGACGCCAGGTCCCGGCGGGACTGCGGGCTGCGCGGATTGAAGGACTTGGGGATCCGCATCCGCTCCAGCGGCTCCACCGGCACCGGGAAGTCGATCGCGGCCAGCCGCTTGACCTGGCGCTCGGCCGTGAGCACGAGCGGGCGCGGCCCGTCGTGGTACTCCAGGCCGCGGTGGCCGCCCGTACGCCCGGCCGGCAGCCCGGGGTCGAGCACCAGCGCGAGCCCGGCGTACTTCCCGGTCGGGACGTGGATGACATCGCCGGGACGGAGCTTCTCCAGCACCTCCGCCGCGGCCGCGCGCCGCTGCGCCACACCCTGCCGGGCCAGCTCGGTCTCGCGGTCCTTCAAATCGCGGCGCAGCAGCGCGTACTCGTCGAAGTCGCCGAGGTGGCAGGTCATGGAGGCGCGGTAGCCGCGCAGGCCCTCCTCGTTGCGCTGCACCTGCCGGGAGATGCCGACGACCGCCTTGTCGGCCTGGAACTGCGCGAAGGAGGTCTCGAGCAGCTCGCGGGAGCGGTGCCGCCCGAACTGCGAGACCAGATTGACCGCCATGTTGTACGAGGGCCTGAAGGACGAGCGCAGCGGGTACGTGCGCGTGCCGGCCAGGCCGGCGAGGGCGCCCGGGTCCATCGCGCGCTGCCACAGCACCACGGCGTGGCCCTCGACATCGATGCCGCGCCGGCCGGCCCGGCCGGTCAGCTGGGTGTACTCGCCGGGGGTGATGTCGGCGTGCTGCTCGCCGTTCCACTTGACGAGCTTCTCCAACACCACGGAACGCGCGGGCATGTTGATGCCGAGCGCCAGGGTCTCGGTGGCGAACACCGCCTTGACCAGCCCGCGGACGAACAGCTCCTCCACCACCTCCTTGAACGTCGGCAGCATTCCGGCGTGGTGGGCGGCGATGCCCCGCTCCAGGCCCTCCAGCCACTCGAAGTAGCCCAGCACATGCAGGTCTTCGTCGGGAATGCCGACCGTGCGCTCCTCGACCAGGGAGCGCACCCGGGCGCGCGCCGCCTCGTCGTTGAGCCGCAACCCGGCGTACAGGCACTGCTGTACGGCCGCCTCGCAGCCGGCCCGGCTGAAGATGAAGGTGATCGCGGGCAGCAGCCCCTCGGCGTCGAGCCGCTCGATGACCTCGGGCCTGCCGGGGGTCCAGATCCGGCTGCGCTGACGGCGCTCGCGCTCGCGGTCGGCCTCGCGCATGTTGTTCCGGCCGCGGCGCTTGTCGCGGCCGAAGCTCGGCCGAGTGCTCTCCATGCGGGCCACCCGGACCAGGTCGGGGTTGACCTCCCGGCGGCCGCTCTGGCCGTCCCCCGGTGTGCTCTTCTCCTCGAAGAGGTCGTACATCCGCCGCCCGGCCAGCACGTGCTGCCACAGCGGGACGGGGCGGTGCTCGGAGACGATCACCTCGGTGTCGCCGCGGACGGTGTCGAGCCAGTCGCCGAACTCCTCCGCGTTGGAGACGGTCGCGGACAGGGACACCAGCGTCACCGAGTCGGGGAGGTGGATGATGACCTCTTCCCAGACGGCGCCGCGGAACCGGTCGGAGAGGTAGTGGACTTCGTCCATCACCACATAGCCGAGCCCCAGCAGCGACTGGGAGCCCGCGTACAGCATGTTGCGCAGCACCTCGGTGGTCATCACGACCACCGGGGCGTCGGAGTTGATGCTGTTGTCACCGGTGAGCAGACCGACCCGGTCGGCGCCGTAGCGCTTCACGAGGTCGGTGTACTTCTGGTTCGACAGCGCCTTGATGGGCGTGGTGTAGAAACACTTACGGCCCTGGGTGAGTGCCAGGTGGACGGCGAACTCGCCCACGATGGTCTTGCCCGAGCCGGTGGGGGCGGCGACCAGCACGCCCTTTCCGGTCTCCAGGGCCTTGCACGCCTCGATCTGGAACGGGTCCAGTTCGAAGTCGTACATCTCGCGGAAGGGGGCCAGCGCGGTGGCCTCCTCGGCCGCCCGCAGACGGGCCGCGGTGTAGCGCTCGGCGGGAGTCAGCTCGTCGGTCATCGTACGTACGAGACTACCGGCCACCTCCGACAACGCACGCGATCTTTCTCGCCCCTCGGGACGGAGCGGGGGGACGCGGCCGGGATCAGGGGCCCGCGGGCCGCCCCGGCGCTCCCAGCAGGCGCAGGGCGCCGGGCACGGTGGCGGCGGTGAGCGGCAGCGGTCCCAGCCGCTCCCCGTCCGCGTACGCGGTCAGGCCCTCGGCGGCCAGGGACACCGAGGCGGCCCGGTGGCTGGTGACCACCCGGTGGCCGAGGTGGGTGCCCCGGTAGACGCGGGGGAAGACCGTCAGCAGCGTGGTGCGGCTGCACGGGCCGACGACCGTGATGTCGAAGAGCCCGTCGTCGAGGACCGCGTCCGCGCAGATCCGCATGCCACCGCCGTACGAGGCGGCGTTGCCGACGGCTATCAAGGTGGCCTCGACCTCCCGCTCCGGCCCGCCGTCCAGGCTCATCCGGTAGCGGACGGGCCGCAGGGCCGCCAGCTCGGCGAGCATGGCCAGGTCGTAGCGGAGCCGGCCGCTCGGCCGGCGCATCCGGTTGCCGCGCTCGTTGACCCGGGAGTCGAACCCGGAGGCGAGGACGGTGCCGAACCAGACGTCTCCCACCCGCCCGAGGTCGACCGCGCGGCCGCCGTCGCCCTTGAGCGCGGCGGCGATGGAGTGGGCCGCGGCCACCGGGTCGTGTATCGGCAGCCCGTTGGCCCGGGCGAAGTCGTCGCCGCCACCGACGGCGATCACCCCGAGCGGGGTGCCGGTCCCGGCGACCGCCTGGAGGGCGAGCGAGACCATGCCGTCGCCCCCGACGGCCACCAGCGCCCCGGTGCCGCCGGCCACCGCCTCACGGGCCCGCCCCAGGGCGCCTGCGGCGTCGGCGCCCACCACGGTCCGGACGCCGAATCCGGCGTCCCGCAGGGCCCGGGCCGCGGGCCGGGCGGCGCGGGCGCCGCGCCCACGGCCCGCCGTCGGGTTGACGAAGAGGGTGATGTCGCAGGTCACGCGCGGACCCTATCGGCCGGGCCGGTTCAGGTCACCGGCCCGGACGACTCGGGTCAGGTGATGTCGTCGTAGCCGTTCCGCCGGGTCGGGCCCGGGTCCTCCGGGTCGTCGGGGCGGGACACCGGCTCGACATCGCCGACCGGCGCGGGAGTCAGATCGAGGTCGGAGGCCTCGTCGTCGTCGAGCCCCGCGTCCGGGTTGCCGCGCCGGCGCCGGCGGTCGTTGAAGAGGCAGATGCCGGTGGCGCCGAAGTACAGCACCACGATGGGCGCCGCGAGCAGCGACATGGTCAGCGGGTCGCCGGTGGGGGTGGCGACCGCGGCGAAGACGGTGATGCCGACGACCATGCCCCGCCACCAGCCCAGCATCCGCCGACCAGTGATCACCCCGCCGAAGTTCAGCAGCACCAGCAGGAGCGGGAGTTCGAAGGCGAGGCCGAAGACGATCACCATGCGCGTGACGATGTCGAAGAACTCGTCCGCGGGGAACAGGTTGTCCCAGTCCGAGGGGGTGAGGCCGACCAGCGCCCCGGCGGTGGTCGGCAGCACGGCGTACGCGAGCCAGGCGCCGGCCAGGAACAGCGGCACACCGGCGGCCACGAAGCCGAGCGCGTACTTCTTCTCGTGGTTGTGCAGGCCGGGCGCGAGGAACGCCCAGAGCTGATAGAGCCAGATCGGGCTGGAGACGACGACGCCCGTCATCAGGCCCACCTTCAGCATGATCGTGAAGGGGGCGAGAAGGCCGTTGGCGGTGATCTGCGCACAGGGCTCGGCATGCCCGCCGCCGATGCCCTCGCCCTTCTTGCAGCCGACGCTGTCGATCACCGGTCCGGTCAGGAACTCCGCGATCTGCTTGTAGTAGATCAGCGCGACGACCGTGACCACGATGATCGCGACGACCGCTTTCAGCAGTCGGTTGCGCAGCTCTCGCAGATGCTCCGCGAGCGGCATCCGCCCCTCGGGATCCCTCTGCTGTTTGCGGGCAGACTTGAGCAACCCACGTCCTCGTCTCGTGCGAAGGCCGTCGTCGGCTCAGCGAGCCACGGCGGCACTCTCGGCTTGCGTCGGCTCCGTCAGCCCTGGGCGGTGCGGTTCGGCTCGGTGACCGGGCGGGAGCTGGTCACATCGCCGGGAGCCGCCTGGATGGTCCGCGGCGCGGGCTGCGGCGCGGCCGGGTCGGCGGGCGCCGCCTGGGCGGCGGCCTCGGTGGTCTTCGCCGCTTCGTCGTCCTTCTTCATGGCCTTGGCCTCGCTCTTGAGGATGCGGGCCGACTTGCCGAGGGACCGAGCCATGTCCGGAAGCTTCTTGGCACCGAAGAGCAGCAGGATGACAACGAGAATGAGAATGATCTCGGTGGGCCTGAGATTGCCGAGCATGTGCGACTACCTTCTCGCCGGGGCGGCGTAACTTTCATGCCTGCCGTTTGGGTATCGGACTGGCGTGCTAGTGCTGGCAGCGATCGTAACCCGCTGGGGTAAACCCTGGGCAATCCCCGTGCATACTCCCTATTGCGACCACACCGCCGCCGTCACGACTGCGCCAAGCAGCCTACCCCGCCGACCTGTCCGTCAGTCTCTGGCTTCAGTCGCCCGCCGGGTCCGACGAAAGTCCGGTGTCGGGCCCCCGGCGCAGCGCGTCCACCTGGCCGCCGAGCGGGGCCGTGGCCCGCTCCAGGTCCTCGGCGGCCCGGGTGATCTGCCGCGAACTCTCCCCCACCTGCCGCGCCAGCCTGCGCACTTCGACGAAGACCCGTACGGCGAGCACGGCGAGAACGGCGATCCCGGTGAAGGCGAGAGCGAGGGCGAGCATCGGCCAGAGCATGAGCCAGAGCCTATCGGGGGCCCGGGCCGCTGATCCTCACCGCTCGGCTTCGAGCTCCACCCGTCGGGGCGCGCCCAAGCCCTGCGGGCTCAGACCTTGGAGTGCAGCCGCAGGGTTCTCACCCCGCCGCCGGTGAGCAGCTCCACGATCCGCTCCCCCGCCGGTTTGCGCACCGCCGACCCGCAGTCGGGGCAGGTGAAGGAGTAGAACGTGGTGCGGTCACTCCCCCCGATCGCCAGCCGCAGGGCGGTGGCCGCCAGTTCGAATCGGCCGCGGCAGTCCGGACAGGCTGCCTTGAAGATCACCGAGGTGGGATTCCCCCCAGCGGTCACTGTGCGTGTCCCTTCACTCACCATAGGCCGCGAGCGCCCGCTGCGCCGCGTCCCGCGCGCTGTCCGCCAGCCCCTGCGGCGAGACGATCCTGCCGTCCCTGCCGAGCCGCAGCGCCAGGCGGCGCAGCGAGCCGGGGTCGGGGGTGCGCAGCGTGATCCTGAGGCCGCCGTCGGGCAGCTCCTCCGCACTGTCGTGCGGGTAGTACTCGGCGACCCAGCGCCCACCGGGGCCGACCTCGACGACCACCTCGGGGTCCTCGGCACCGGTCTGCACCAGCCCGGCCGACAGGTCCGACAGATCGCGCAGCTCGATCGGCGGCGGGTCGGCGGGCGCGTCGAGCAGCTTGATCTCCGCGACCCGGTCGAGACGGAACGTGCGCCGCGCCTCGGAGAGCCGGCACCACGCCTCCATATAGGTGTGGCCGACGGCGAACAGCCGGATCGGGTCCACCTCGCGCTCGGTGAGCTCGTCCCGCGCGGGCGAGTAGTAGCGCAGCCACAGGCGCCGGCGCTCGGCGATGGCGCGGTCGACGTCGGCGAACACCCCGCCCTCCGACTCGAAGGTGACCGACAGCCGGGAGCTGGCGCCGGCCGCCTCGCCGGCCGCGGCCTCCAGCTTGGCGGTGGCGCGCAGCAGCGCGTCCCGGTCGCCCTCGCGCAGCCCGGGAAGGGTGGCGACGGCGCGGGCGGCGACCAGCAGCGCGGTGGCCTCGTCGGCGGCGAGCCGCAGCGGCTCGGCGACATCGTCGGGGTTGTGCCACCAGATGCACTCGCCGTCGGTGTCGATGTCCAGCAGGTCGCCGCCGCGGAAGCTGGTGCCGCACAGCGGCAGCACATCCAGGTCCGAGATCAGCTCGTCCTCGCTGATACCGAAGGCGCGGGCGACATCGGCCACACGGGCGCCGGGGCGCTCGCGCAGATACGTCACCAGCGACAGCATCCGGCGGGTCTGGTCAATGGCGTTTCCGGCCATGCGTTGCGGCCCCCTCAGCCCTTGGCGACGGCGCGCAGCCGCTCGACGACATCGGCCCGCAGCTCATCGGGCGCCAGCACGACCACGTCCGGGCCGAACTCCACCAGCCAGGCGTCGAGCCCGTGTCCGTACGGGATCTCCAGCTCGTCCCAGCCGTCGCCCAGCGGGCTGGTCCCCAGCGCCCTGGCCCGCAGCGGGTAGCCGTGGCCGGAGCGCAGTCTGATCCGGGCGGTGCCGGTGGCGGTCTCCCCCGACCAGCGCTCCACCGTCTCGCGCACGGTGACGTGATCGGGCACCTCGACGGTGTAGGCGCCGGCCCTCAGACGCACCTTGCCGGTGATCCTGGAGAGCCGGAAGACGCGCTCGGCCGCCCGCTCACGGTCCCACCCGGCCAGATACCAGTGGCCGCGCCAGCACTCCAGGGCCCACGGCTCGACCTGGCGCTGCCCGGGCTGGGCGGCGTTCGCCTTGCGGTAGTCGAACAGCACGGGGCGGCGGTCGCGGCAGGCGACCATCAGAGGCTCGAAGGCCGCCTCGTGCACCGGGATCCGCGGCTCCAGGGCGCCGACCGGCTGCGTGTCGTACGGATCCTCGGCCAGCGGCATCCCGGCGGCGCGCAGCTTCTGGAGCGCGCCGCTGGCGGCGCCCGCGAGCCGGGCCTGCTGCCAGACCTTCGCGGCCAGACCGAGGGCCGCGGCCTCCTCGGCGTCCAGGGTGATCGGGGGGAGGCGGTTGCTGTCGCGGCGGGCCAGGTATCCGATCTCGCCGTCGACGCTCTCCACGGTCTCGATGACCAGGCCCAGCTCGCGCAGATCGTCCTTGTCCCGCTCGAACATGCGGTTGAAGGCATCGTCGCTGCCGCCGGAGCCGGAGCCCGCGCCGGCCGCCGACGCGGAACCCGAAGTCGCCGAAGCCGCGGAAGCCTCGATGTATGCCTCTATGGACTCCCGCAGTTCACGCTTGGTCAACGGGCGCCGGGTCCCCAGCAGGCACAGCGCCAGGTTCATCAGCCGCTCAGCCTTGGCAATCGCCATCGACGCCCTTTCCTCGTGACCTTACGACCGTGACCGTACCGCTACAGGGACGCGGGACAAAAGCCGAGGGCCCCTGCCGGGCGGCAGGGGCCCTCGACGGGCGCTTCGGCCACGACCCGGAGGCTCACCCTCCGGCCGTCGACGAGACAGACCTCAGACAGCGACCAGGTCGCACACGAAGATCAGCGTCTCACCCGGCTTGATCTTGCCGCCGCCGGCGCCGCGGTCCCCGTAGGCCCGGTGCGGCGGAATGGTCAGCTGGCGGCGGCCGCCGACCTTCATGCCCTGGAGTCCCTGGTCCCAGCCGGAAATGACCTGGCCGGCCCCGAGCTGGAACTCCAGCGGGGTGCCGCGGTTCCAGCTCGCGTCGAACTCCTCGCCGGTGCTGAAGGCGACGCCGACGTAGTGGACCTTGACGGTGGCTCCGGCCTTGGCGACGGGACCATCGCCCTCCCAGATGTCCTTGATCTCCAGGTCCTTCGGCGGCTCGCCGCCCGGGAAGTCGACCTCGGGCTTGTCGATGCTCACGAAATTGCTCCTCTTACGTGGTGGGCAACCTGCCCAGTCTTACAGAACCGCCAGGATGTCGACCGAGAAGACCAGCGTGGAGTTGGCGGGGATGCCCTGCTGGGCCTTCTTTCCGTAGCCGAGGTCCGGCGGGATGACGATCAGCACACGGCTGCCGGCCTTCTTGCCGGTCAGCCCCTCCGCCCAGCCCTGGACGACCTGCTGAAGCGAGAACTGCGCCAGCTGGCCCTTCTTGTACGTGGAGTCGAACTCCTTGCCGCCCTCCCACAGCACGCCCTTGTACTGGACGAGCACCGTGTCGGTGGCCTTCACCTTCGGCCCGTCGCCCTCGATGACATAGGCCGAGACGAGCTTCTTCGGCGCGGCCTTCTTCGGGACCTCGATGGTGGGCGCCTTGCCGTCGGTCTCGGTGCCCACCTTGGGCAGGTCGGCGTTGGCCTGCGCCACCACGCGGCCCTTGGCCGAGCTCTTGCCGTTGAAGGCGTTCACGATGTCGACGACGAACACCATGGTGTCGGTGCCCTTGATCCCCGCCTGCGGCTGGCCCTGCTTGCCGTATCCCAGGGCCGGCGGAATGGCCAGCTCCACCCGGCTGCCGACCTTCTTGTCCACCAGCCCCTGGTCCCAGCCCGGGATGACCTGGCCGACGCCGATCTGGAAGACGGCCGGCTTCCCCCGGTCGTAGGAGTTGTCGAAGACCTTCGCGGTGTTCCAGATCTGACCGAGATAGTCCACCTGGAGGTAGTCACCCTTGACCACCTTGGCCCCGTCGCCCTTGATGACCGTCTTGACCGCCAACGACGAGGACGGCTGCCCCGCGCCCTTGGCGACCTCCGGCTTCTGGCCGAACTTCGTGCCACCGGTGATGGCCGGCACCGGCCCGCTCACCATCTTGCCGGTCGGCTCCGCCGAAGGGCTGCCGGCCTCCGGCGAGGGCGAGGTCTTGGAGGACTTCTCGGATCCTGCTTTCTCACTGCCGCAGCCCGCGGCGGTGAGCAGGCCTGCGGGCACGGCAAGAAGTACGGAGCGTCGGCGCACGGAAGTCCTCGTCGGTAGAGCCTGCGGGGGGCAACGCGCGCCACTCTACGACGTGCCGCGGGCCCCGTACGCGAAACGTACGGGGCCCCGCGCCGGACATGGGCCGTCCGGGCGCCGCGGTCACATTCCGGCGATGAGCTTCTCCACCCGATCGTCCACCGAGCGGAACGGGTCCTTGCACAGCACCGTGCGCTGCGCCTGATCATTGAGTTTGAGGTGCACCCAGTCGACGGTGAAGTCGCGGCGCTGTTCCTGGGCACGGCGGATGAAGTCGCCGCGCAGCCGCGCGCGGGTCGTCTGCGGGGGCACCGACTTGCCTTCGAAAATCTTCAAGTCGTTGCACACCCGGGCCGCCTGACCACGCTTCTCCAGAAGGTAGTACAGCCCCCGGCGGCGGTGGATGTCGTGGTAGGCGAGGTCTATCTGGGCGATCCGCGGATGCGACATGGTGATGTTGTTCTTGGCGCGGTACCGCTCGATCAGCCGGTATTTCATCACCCAGTCGATCTCGGTGTCGATCCGGTCCAGCTCTTCGGTGCGGATCGCCTCCAGCGTGCGGCCCCACAGCTCCAGGACCCGCTCGACGGTACCGGTGCGGATGCCCCGCCGCTCGCAGAAGTCGAGCGCCTTTTCGTAGTACTCCTGCTGCACCTCGAGGGCCGACGCCTCACGCCCGCTGGCCAGGCGCACCTTGCGCTGCCCGGTGATGTCATGGCTGACCTCGCGGATGGCCCGGATGGGGTTCTCCAGCGTCAGATCACGCATCACGGTGCCCGCCTCGATCATGCGCAGCACCAGGTCGGTGGCGCCGACCTTGAGCAGCATGGTCGTCTCGGACATGTTGGAGTCGCCCACGATGACATGCAACCGGCGGTAACGCTCGGCGTCGGCGTGCGGCTCGTCACGGGTGTTGATGATCGGCCGGGAGCGCGTGGTCGCGGAGCTGACGCCCTCCCAGATGTGCTCGGCACGCTGGCTGACGCAGTAGACCGCGCCACGCGGCGTCTGTAGCACCTTGCCCGCCCCGCACAGCAGCTGCCGGGTCACCAGGAACGGGATGAGAATGTCGGCGAGACGGGAGAACTCACCATGCCGGGCCACCAGATAGTTCTCGTGGCAGCCGTACGAGTTCCCGGCGGAGTCGGTGTTGTTCTTGAAGAGATAGACGTCGCCTGCGATTCCCTCCTCGTGCAGGCGGCGCTCGGCGTCCACGAGCAGACCTTCGAGAATGCGCTCGCCTGCCTTGTCGTGGGTGACCAGCTCGGTCACGTTGTCGCACTCGGGAGTTGCGTATTCCGGGTGCGAACCCACGTCGAGATAGAGGCGGGCGCCGTTGCGCAGGAAGACATTGCTGCTGCGGCCCCAGGAGACGACACGGCGGAAGAGGTAGCGCGCCACTTCGTCAGGAGACAACCGGCGCTGTCCCCTGAATGTGCACGTGACGCCGTACTCGTTCTCCAGCCCGAAAATGCGGCGGTCCATGCCTGAACATTACGCCTGATGGCCTGCTCTGAAACCGGGTTCGACGGCACGGTTGCGATCATTTTCCGCCCGAGATTCATCCGGGCCGCCCGGTGTCCCGTCCTGCGCGCCGGTGAGGAAGCGCGCCGTGGCCAGCAGCACGGCCAGGGCCACCAGCCCGGCCGCACCCGGCACGGCGAAGGCCGCCGCGACCCCGCCGAGCTCCATCACGGGCCCCGCGGCGGCCGTTCCCGCGGCGTTGCCGACCACGAACGTGGTCACCAGCCAGGAGAACGCCTCGGTGACGGTGCCTCGCGGGGCGTGCCGGTCGACGACCACGAACACACAGGCGAGCGCGGGAGCCAGGAAGACGCCTGACAGGCCCGCCAGCGCCGTCATCGCCACCACCCCGGGCACCAGGACCAGCGGCAGGTAGCCGAGCGCCAGAGCGGCTACCAGGACCCGCAGCCGCCGCTCCGGCGGGCCGGCCCAGGGCCGGGCGCCGTACGCCAGGCCGCCGACCAGCGCGCCGACCCCGAGCGCCGAGAGCAGATAGCTGGACACCATGCCGCCGCCGTGCTCGTCCGCGTACCCGACGGCCGCCACGCCGATCGAACCGAGGGCGACACCCACGAAGAAGAAGGTGCCGAGGAGCACCAGCAGCCCCCGCGAGCGCAGCGCGCCCAGCCAGTGCGCCTCGCGCGGGGCCGAGCGCCAGCGCCGGGAGGGCGGCGAGAGCACGACCGACAGCGCGCCCCCGACCCCGATGGCGTTGATGACCAGCAGCGCCGCCGCCTCCGACCAGAAAGCGACCAGGGCGGTCACCAGCAGCGGACCGACGGAGAAGATCACCTCCTGCGCGACCGCGTCCAGGGCGTACGCCGCGTGCACCCGGTCCTCCCGGCCGAGCACCCCGGGCCACAGCGCCCGCAGCCCGCCCTCCAGGGGCGGAGTGAACAGACCCGCGGCGAGCATCGCGGCGTACGCGACGGGCAGCGGGTCGAGCCCGACCACGGCGAACACGGCCATGGCGAGCGCGGAGAGCACGGCCGCGGGCAGCATCACCCGCGGCTGTCCGTAGCGGTCCACGGCCCGGCCGAGCAGCGGCTGGCCCAGGGCGTTGCCCACGCCGTAGACGGCGGAGAGCCCGCCCGCCAGGGCGTAGCTGCCGCCCTCGGCGCGGGTGAAGAGCACGACGGCGAGGGCGGCGGTGGCATTCGGCAGCCGGCCGACGAGCGTGCCGACGAGAAGCCGGGCCGCGTGCTTCGTGCGCAGCAGATCCCCGTAGCCAGCCGCCATGGTCCGCCCCTTCGATTCCTGTTCTCCCCCGGGCGCGTCCGGGTGAAGTTTTACGTATAACGTCCGCCGTTATACGTATCATGGCTGGCGACCCGGGTCCACCTCGCGGTGGGCGACCGAGACGACCACGACGAGGGGAGGGCGAAGTGGCGAGCGTGCAAGGAGACCGCACGCCGGGAGCGCGCGCACCCGGCGGACCGGGGGCGCGAGCGACCAGCCGGGACGTGGCACGCCACGCCGGCGTGTCGCAGGCGACCGTGTCGCTGGTCCTGGGCGACAAGTGGACGGGGAGAGTCTCACCGCGCACCGTGGAAGCCGTACGCACCGCCGCGCGCGAACTCGGATACCGCCCGAACCTCGCGGCGCGCAGCCTCCGCCTCGGCCGGACCAGGACCGCGCTGCTCGTCGTCCCCGCACTGACCACGGAATTCTTCGCCCGCGTGTACACCGGCGCGACACGCGTGGCCGCCGAAGGCGGCTTCGGCGTGGTGCTCTACCCGTCACCGGAAGGCGTCGGCCCGGCACGCGACCCCTTCGACTCCGCCCGCGCCTCACTCGACGGCGTGATCGCCTCCTCAATGGCGGCCGACGCGCTGGCCGCGGTGCGCGGCGGCGGGCTACCGCTGGTGATGCTCGACAGCGCACCCGACGACAAAGTCGCCGCGGCCACCGTCAACCTCGACATCGCCGACGGGATGCGCCAGACCGCGGAACACCTCCTGGGCCTTGGACACCGCCGCATCGCCCATGTGGCGGCCGGCGTGGACACCTGGACCTTCCGGGTCCGCGCGCGGGCCCTGGCAGCCACGGTGGGCGCCGTCCCGGGCGCCACAGTGCACACCGAGACGGCCCCGCTGACGGTCGACGAGGGACACCGCGCGGCCGAACGGGCACTCACCCGGCCCGGCCCCCGCCCCACGGCCCTCGTGTGCGACGACGACATCCTGGCGGCGGGCGCCTGCAAGGCCGCCCGGCGGCTCGGGCTGCGAGTACCGGACGACGTCTCCGTCACCGGCTTCGACGACCTGGCACTGGCCACAGCGGTCGACCCGGAACTGACCACGGTACGACTGCCCGCCGAGGCGGTCGGCGCGGCCGGGATGCGGGCACTGATGGCGGTGCTGGACGGCGAGACGGCGCACAGCGACACGACACTGCCGGTCGAACTCGTCCCTCGGGGGTCCAGCGGCCCGCCACCGCGCCAGGCCCCGTCCGGCGACGGATGCCCTCCCGCGTAGCGGGCGCGGAGACACAACGCGCGGCGCGCCCCGGCCTGAGCCGGGGCGCGCCGCGCGTTGTGAGGTGGTGGGGTCAGTCCTCGGTCTCGGAGGTGTCCTCGGCCGGGGACTCGGACTCCGACTCCGAATCCGACTCTGCGGCAGCGCTCTCCGCCTCCAGGAGGCGGGTCAGCTGACCGCCCAGCACCCGCTTGAACTTCCGCTGCTGGGGCCGCGTCCGGTCCAGCACCGCGACCTCGAGCTGCTCGGCGGTGAGGCTGCGCTCGCCGCCGTTGCTGTCCCGGGCCAGGGACTCGACGGCCAGCTTGAGCGCCTCGGCCAGGGTCATGCCGTCCTGGTGGCGCTGGTCGAGATAGCTGCTGATCTGGTCGGCGTTACCGCCCACCGCGACCGAGCCGTGCTCGTCGACGATGGAACCGTCATGCGGCAGCCGGTAGATCTGGTCGTCCTCGGGGCCGTCCCCGACCTCGGCGACGATCAGCTCCACCTCATAGGGCTTCTCCGCGGCGCTGGAGAAGATGGTGCCGAGGGTCTGGGCATAGACATTGGCAAGGCCGCGGGCGGTCACATCGCCGCGGTCGTAGGTGTAACCGCGCAGGTCGGCGTAGCGGACACCGCCGATGCGCAGATTCTCGAACTCGTTGTACTTGCCGACCGCCGCGAAGGCGATCCGGTCGTAGATCTCACTGACCTTGTGCAGCGCGCGGGACGGGTTCTCCGCGACGAACAGGATGCCGTCGGCGTACTGGAGCACGACCACGCTGCGGCCGCGCGCGATGCCCTTGCGGGCGTACTCGGCGCGGTCGGCCATGGCCTGCTGGGGCGATACATAGAACGGCGTTGTCACCGGCTATCCGTCCTTTTCTGTCATTGGCGAATGCATTCCGGGTCGACCGTCCCTCAGAGCAGCGAGGCCCGCGGGCCGTCCGGCTCCTCGAGCCGCCGCTCGTGGATGGTACGGGCGATCTCGGACACCTCCGCCTCGGTGAGCCTCTTGAAGCCGTCCTCGGTGATCACCGTGATGATGGGGTAGATGCGCCGGGCGAGGTCGGGGCCGCCGGTCGCGGAGTCCTCGTCGGCGGCGTCGTACAGCGCCTGGACGACGGCGGTGGCCGTCTGGGCTTCGGTCAGGTCCTCGCGGTACAGCTTCTTGAGAGCGCCACGGGCGAACAGCGAGCCGGAACCGGTGGCGGCGAAGCCGAACTCCTCGGAGCGCCCGCCGGTCACGTCGTAGGAGAAGATGCGGCCCTTCTCGCGGTCGACGTCCCAGCCCGCGAAGACGGGGACGACGGCCAGGCCCTGCATGGCCATGCCGAGATTGCCGCGGATCATGGTCGACAGCCGGTTTGCCTTGCCCTCCAGGGAGAGGATGGTGCCTTCGACCTTCTCGAAGTGCTCCAGCTCCAGCTGGAAGAGCTTCACCATCTCCACGGCGAAGCCGAGCGTGCCCGCGATGCCGACGGCCGAGTACTCGTCGGCGGGGAAGACCTTCTCGACGTCGCGCTGGGAGATGAGGTTGCCCATCGTCGCGCGGCGGTCGCCGGCGAGCACCACCCCGCCTGGGAAGGTGGCCGCGACGATCGTCGTGCCGTGGGGGGCCTCGATCGCGCCCTGCACCGGGGGGAGCGGACGGTTCCCCGGGAGCAGCTCCGGCGAGTGGGCGCCGAGAAAGTCCATGAACGAGGCCGACCCAGGCGTCAGGAAGGCAGCTGGTAGACGCCCGGTGCTACGAGAATTGGCTTCCACGCGTTTCCTTCCAAGTATGTCGCGGCCCGCCTTATCACGTCGGGCCGATCCTTGAACTGCCCCAGTGCCGCATTGCAACTGAAGCACAGTACGCCACGGACCCTACCCTTCTCATGGCAGTGATCCACATGTGCGGGCGGAGCTGCAAGGCATATACAGCAGACGCCTCCTTGGGAGGCGACCAACTTGTCACGTTCCGCTTCGGTCATGCCGTACTCACGCTTCAGATGATCTTGCCGCCCCTGGACCGCCCGGCATGCTTTGCAGCGTGTCGACAGGCCGTCAGACGCAGTGGCATTGCGATGCCACTCACTGTGAGGCTTGATCTCACCACACGTCCGGCAAAGCTTCTGCCCAGCCGGTACGTCCACCTTCTCGCGTACAGCCTTCCCCATGGCCTCCCGGCGGCGCCGGTAGTGCGCGGCGCTGTACTCCGCCACGCACTCCCGGCACCGCACCTGAAGGCCGTCACGCCGGTTCCGGTCTCGCGCGAATGCGGCTACAGGCAGGTCCCTCTTGCATTCCGTGCACTGCTTCGTGTTCGGCTCGCTAGCCACTCCCACTCCCCCCAACCTTCGATCCGAAGGCAAAAGCAGCTAAATGGCCTTTACTGTCCACCCTTTTGCACGAAGGAGCGCACGAAATCCTCGGCATTAGCCTCGAGTACGTCGTCGATTTCGTCCAGAACGTCGTCCACGTCGTCGCTCAGCTTCTCTTGCCGTTCCTTGAGGTCTTCGGCCGCCTGCGCGTCCTGCGCCTGCTCCTCGACCTCCTCGGTCGTGCGCGACGCCTTCTGCTGTCCGCCGCCGGTGTCCTTTGTCGCCATATCCCTCACCCCGCTCTTTTCGCCCCAGCTTGATTGGATCGGTCAAGATCAGACCCTACAAGCCGGGTCCGACATCGGCCTCGCAGTTGTTACAACGCTCCGAGGCCACCACGATGATTCCCGGCCGCGGCCCATTTCAGCCCCCCGAGAGCACCCGGACCAGGTCTTCGGCCGTGCGGCAGCGGTCCAGCAGTTCCTTGACGTGGTTCCTGGTGCCGCGCAGCGGCTCCAGGGTGGGGACCCGTTGCAGGGAGTCACGGCCCGGCAGGTCGAAGATCACCGAGTCCCAGGAGGCCGCGGCCACGTCGTCGGCGTACTGCTCCAGACAGCGGCCACGGAAGTAGGCCCTGGTGTCCTCCGGCGGCTTGCTGCGGGCCCGGGACACATCGGACTCGTCCAGCAGCCGCTTCATCTTGCCGCGGGCCACCAGACGGTTGTACAGACCCTTCTCGGCGCGCACGTCGGCGTACTGGAGGTCCACCAGGTGCAGCCGGGCCGCGTCCCACTCCAGGCCGTCACGGCGCCGGTAGCCCTCCATGAGCTCGCGCTTGGCGACCCAGTCCAGCTCGCCGGACAGGCTCATCGGATCCCGTTCCAGGCGGTTCAGGACGTCCTCCCAGCGGGTGAGCACATCCCGGGTCTGGTCGTCGGCGTCCGCGCCGAACCGGTCCTCGACGTACTTGCGGGCCAGCTCGAAGTACTCCATCTGGAGCTGGACCGCGGTGAGTGTGCGGCCGCTGCGCAGTGTGACCAGGCGGCGCAGCGTCGGGTCGTGGGAGACCTGGTGCAGGGTGCGCACGGGCTGGTCCACGGCGAGGTCCACGGCGATGAAGCCGTCCTCGATCATCGAGAGCACCAGGGAGGTGGTGCCGAGCTTGAGGTAGGTCGAGATCTCGGAGAGGTTGGCGTCGCCGATGATCACGTGCAGCCGCCGGTATTTCTCGGCGTCGGCGTGCGGCTCGTCGCGGGTGTTGATGATGGGGCGCTTGAGGGTGGTCTCGAGGCCCACCTCGACCTCGAAGTAGTCGGCCCGCTGACTGATCTGGAAGCCGTGTTCGTGGCCGTCCTGGCCCAGGCCGACGCGGCCGGCGCCGGTGACGACCTGGCGGGAGACGAAGAAGGGAGTGAGGTGGCGCACGATGTCCGAGAAGGCGGTCTCCCGCTTCATCAGGTAGTTCTCGTGTGTGCCGTAGGAGGCGCCCTTGTTGTCGGTGTTGTTCTTGTAGAGGAGGATCGGCTGGGCTCCGGGCAGCTGGCCGGCGCGCAGGGCGGCCTCGGCCATGATGCGCTCGCCGGCCTTGTCCCAGAGCACCGCGTCCCTGGGGTTGGTCACCTCGGGGGCGGAGTACTCGGGGTGTGCGTGGTCGACGTAGAGTCGCGCGCCGTTGGTGAGGATGACGTTGGCCAGGCCGATGTCCTCGTCCGTGAGCTGGCTGGCGTCGGCGGACTCGCGTGCGAGGTCGAAGCCGCGGGCGTCCCGCAGCGGGTTCTCCTCCTCGAAGTCCCAGCGGGCGCGGCGCGCCCGGTGCATCGCCGCGGCGTACGCGTTGACGACCTGGGATGAGGTGAGCATGGCATTGGCGTTCGGGTGGCCCGGGACGGAGATCCCGTACTCCGTCTCGATCCCCATTACTCGCCGTACGGTCATGCGGCCCTCCTTGCCCGGCGTCGCCCCTGGGCGGGGTCGGCGCTCAAGTACCGCGGTGCTTCCGGTCCGTGCGCGGCCCCCGATCCCCCGCACCGCGCTGCCGCGGTACCGCAGAGCCTAGAACCGCCACGCGGCTCTGAGGCGATCATTTCAGTCATTGCTCCGGTCCGGCTCGTAGGTGCCCGCTCGCTGTGCTGACAGGTCCGTCATACGCGTCCGAATTCGCGGTCCGAAAAGCGCATCCGGCTGCGGATGCCCCGTCCAGGACATCCGCAGCCGGACAGCGGTGTTACAGGTACTGACCGGTGTTCGCCACCGTGTCGATGGAGCGTCCCGTGTCCGCGCCCTGCTTTCCGGTGACCAGGGTGCGGATGTAGACGATCCGCTCGCCCTTCTTGCCGGAGATGCGGGCCCAGTCGTCGGGGTTCGTGGTGTTGGGCAGGTCCTCGTTCTCCTTGAACTCGTCCACGCAGGCGGCGAGCAGGTGGGAGACGCGGAGGCCCTTCTGGTTGTGGTCGAGGAAGTCCTTGATGGCCATCTTCTTGGCCCGGTCCACGATGTTCTGGATCATGGCGCCGGAGTTGAAGTCCTTGAAGTAGAGGACTTCCTTGTCGCCGTTGGCGTAGGTGACCTCGAGGAAGCGGTTCTCCTCGGACTCGGTGTACATCTGCTCGACGACCGACTGGATCATGCCGCCGACCGCCGCCTTCGGGGAGCCGCCGTGCTCGGCGAGGTCGTCCGAGTGGATGGGCAGGGTCTGGGTCAGGTACTTCGAGAAGATGTCCTTGGCGGCCTCGGCGTCCGGACGCTCGATCTTGATCTTCACGTCCAGGCGGCCGGGGCGCAGGATCGCGGGGTCGATCATGTCCTCGCGGTTGGAGGCGCCGATGACGATCACATTTTCCAGGCCCTCGACACCGTCGATCTCGGAGAGCAGCTGGGGGACGATGGTGTTCTCCACGTCCGAGCTGACGCCGGAGCCGCGGGTCCGGAAGAGGGAGTCCATCTCGTCGAAGAAGACGATGACCGGCGTGCCCTCGCTGGCCTTCTCCCGCGCCCGCTGGAAGACCAGCCGGATGTGCCGCTCCGTCTCGCCGACGTACTTGTTGAGCAGCTCGGGGCCCTTGATGTTGAGGAAGAAGCTCTTCCCCGCGGGCTTGCCGGTCACCTCGGCGACCTTCTTGGCAAGGGAGTTGGCCACGGCCTTGGCGATCAGGGTCTTGCCGCAGCCGGGCGGGCCGTACAGCAGCACACCCTTGGGCGGCCGCAGTTCGTGCTCCTTGAACAGGTCGGGGTAGAGGTACGGGAGCTCGACCGCGTCCCTGATCAGCTCGATCTGGTTGCCCAGGCCGCCGATCTTGGTGTAGTCGATGTCCGGGACCTCTTCGAGGACGAGCTCTTCGACCTCGCTCTTGGGGACGACCTCGTAGACGTAGCCGGAGCGGGGCTCGAGCAGCAGGGCGTCACCGGGGCGGATGGTGGTGGCCAGCAGCGGCTCGGCGAGCCGCACCACGCGCTCCTCGTCGGTGTGCCCGATGACCAGGGCGCGCTCGCCGTCCTCAAGGACCTCCTTGAGGGTGACGATGTCCCCGGCGCGCTCGTACTCCATGGCCTCGACCACGTTGAGCGCCTCGTTGAGCATGACCTCCTGGCCGCGCCTGAGGTCCTCGAGGTCGACGCTGGGGCTGACGTTCACCCGGAGTTTCCGGCCTCCGGTGAAGATGTCGGCCGTGCCGTCCTCGTTGGCCTGTAGAAACACTCCGAAGCCGGCCGGGGGCTGCGCGAGCCGGTCGACCTCCTCCTTGAGGGCCACGATCTGGTCGCGGGCCTCACGGAGCGTGTTGGCGAGCCGCTCGTTCTGTGCGGACACGCCCGCCAGGTTGGTCTGCAACTCGACGATCCGCTCTTCGAGAATCCTCGTGTGCCGCGGAGAGTCGGCGAGCTTACGTCGCAGGACGGCGATTTCCTGCTCGAGATAGGCAACCTGGCCGGCTGGGTCATCAGACCCCCGCCCCGGCCGGATGCCGCGGTTGATGTCGTCGTCGTGGGCTGCCACGGTCCTCACCTCCTCCAAGGGGAGCTGGACGCTTCCTGACCCTACCTGGGCCGGTGCGGGTTGAAACCCCTAGATCACAAACCCGGTCGGCGTGTGTCCGATCTTCACCCTTGCGCACTCCCTCACGCCAGGTGAATACCCACCCAACAACATCGGAAAGCGACCGGTTGTATCGTCGAGATGGTCAACACCCGCCAAGGCTGGCGCTATTTAGTCAATGTTGAAACATGTATTAGGGGACGGCAGATCGTGACGGTGCGGAACGAGGAGCTCGGTGATCTTGAAGTCTGGATCGATCAGGATCTGTGCACGGGGGACGGCATCTGTGCCCAGTACGCACCCGAGATCTTCGAACTCGACATCGACGGTCTAGCTTACGTCAAGAGCGCCGACGACGAATTGTTGCAGGACAAGGGGGCCACGACACGGGTGCCGCTGCCCCTGCTCAAGGATGTCGCGGACTCCGCCAAGGAGTGTCCCGGCGACTGCATCCATGTACGGCGGGTATCCGACCAGGTCGAGGTGTACGGCCCGGACGCCGACTGACGGCGCGCCGGGCCGGCGCGGGACGTGGTGTGACGGGTCAGACACTGCCGGCGACGGGCAGCGCCTTGAGTACGAACTTGCCGTCCTGCCACTGCCAGTTGACCTTGCGCTGGAGGTCCGGGCAGCAGCGCGGCACCTGCTGCGAGGAGTATCCGAGCAGAGTGGCCGAAACCTTGGTTCCGCGCAGCGCGAAATCCGTGACGCTCATGCGTTCCTTGGGGTCGAGGAAGGTGGCCACGATCCTCGGCCGCCCCGCCTCGCCCTTCTCCTTGCCATCCGGCTGGGCCAGCACATACATGCCGCTGGGCGGGGTGCCCGTCGCGGAGTGGCAGCGCACCACGGCCACGGTCTCGGGCCGGCCGTCACCGTCGAGATCCCCCGAGGCGCGGTCCGTGACGTCCACCGTTTCCGGGCCGCAGTCCACCGGGTAGTCCGCGGTGGTGGGGTCCGGGGCCTCGGCACCCGGGGCGCCGGGTGTGCCCGCGCCCGGTGCGGCCGCGGTCGTGGGGGTGTCGGTCGTGGCCTTGGCGTCGGAGGGCTGGAGCACCGCCGCCCCGGCGACGACGGCGGCGAGGGCGGTCGCTGTCGCGAGCCAGTGCACCGGCCGGGGGTGGGTGTGCGGGAGGTCCGGGCCCAGGGGCTGCACGCGGCGTGACTCCTGTGAGAGCGGTGGCGTCAGGGGGTGCCCCGCATCGTGCCACATCTCACACGGCGCGGCCACCGCCTCCCCTGCGGAATTCCAGGGGAAGTCGGTGGCCGCGTACAGGTGTTGGCGCGGGGCGCCGGTGGGGGTCCGGGTCAGCCGCGGTCGGCGGAGCCGTTCGCGGGGGTCTCCGCGCCCCCGGCCGACCCGCCGCTGCCCCAGCCCGCGTAGTCCTCGCCGTAGGCGCCCTTGGCGGGCCTGCGGCGGCGCAGCGGGGGCTCCACGCCGTCGGCGAGGCGGCGGGCGGTGAGCAGGAAGCCGGTGTGCCCGATCATCCGATGGTCGGGGCGCACCGCGAGCCCCTCGACGTGCCAGGTGCGGACCATGGTTTCCCAGGCCGCGGGCTCGTTGAAGGTGCCGTGCTCGCGGATGGCCTCGACGGTGCGGGCCAGCTGTGTGGTGGTGGCGACGTAGGCGCACAGGATGCCGCCGGGGACGAGCGCCTTGGAGACGGGCCCCAGGCACTCCCAGGGGGCCAGCATGTCCAGGATGACGCGGTCGACGTCGGTGTCGGAGAGGGTGTCCTGGAGGTCGCCGACGGTGAGCTGCCAGGCGGGGTGCGGGGAGCCGAAGTAGCGCTCCACGTTCTGCTTGGCGATCTCGGCGAAGTCGGCCCGGCGCTCGTAGGAGTGCAGCATGCCCTGGTCGCCGATGGCGCGCAGCAGGAAGGTGCTGAGCGACCCCGAGCCGACGCCCGCCTCGACGACGCGCGCGCCGGGGAAGATGTCGGCCATCGCCAGGATCTGCCCCGCGTCCTTGGGGTAGACCACGGCGGCACCGCGTGGCATGGACAGGACATAGTCGGGGAGCAGGGGGCGCAGCGCGAGGTACGCGACGTTTCCCGTGGTGCGCACGACGGTTCCCTCGGGGGCGCCGATCAGCTCGTCATGGGGGAAGGAACCCTTGTGGGTGTGGAAGTTCTTCCCGGCCTCGAGCGTGAACGTGTAGTGGCGTCCCTTGGGATCGGTGAGCTGGACCTGGTCCCCGACCTGAAAGGGCCCGCGACGGCGGGCGGCACCGGTCGGTTCGGACATGTGGCCAGCCTACCGGGCCTGCGGGGACGCGCTGACCGCCGGTCCGGCAAGCCTCAGCGCCCGGTGGGTGTCAGGAGGGTGTTCTTGCCATGGCGGCCACGAAGGCGCGCTCGACGTCGGCCGTCGACAGGACGCCGTAGATCTCCCCGGTCTCCTCGACCACCAGGTATTCGGTGGCGGGGGTGGCGCGCAGGGTGTCCAGCAGTTCTTCGCCCGTGAGCTCGGCGGAGACCCGCATGCCGTCCTTGAGGTCCTGGGCCAGGCCGCTGACCGCGACCCAGGGGCGGCGGTGTTCGGGGATCCCGACGATGGCGGCCTCGCGGACCACGGCGGTGGGCGTGCCCTGGCCGTCGACCACGACGAGGGCGCGCGCCCCCGCCTCATTGGCGCGGCGCAGCGCCTCCGAGAGGGGGGTGTCGGCGGCGACCGGCACGGCACGCCGGGTGAGGGTGCGGGCCCGCAGGTCCGGGAGGCGCTCACGCAGCCGGGCCATGCGCAGGCTGTTTCCGGCGCCGGTCCAGATGATCGCGGCCAGTATGGCGGCGAGCAGCGCGTCGGTGAGCGAGTCGACGCTGCCGAAGCCCTCGGACTCGTTCCCGAGCCCGCCGGCCTGGGTGGCCAGCGGCAGGCCCACCAGGACCGCGACGGCGAGCGCCCGGCCGGTCCAGGCGGCGGCGATCGTGCCCGTCATGGGCTTGCCGCTGATCTTCCAGACCACGGCGCGCAGCATGCGGCCGCCGTCCAGGGGCAGGCCGGGCAGCAGGTTGAAGATGGCCACGATGAGGTTGGAGATCATCAGCCCGGCGAGCAGCACCCCGGGTACCGTGCCCGGCTCCACGACCAGCATGCCGAGGTAGAACAGGCCGGAGAGGATCAGGGAGAGCAGCGGGCCGACGAAGGCCAGGACGAACTCGCGGCCGGGTGTCTCGGACTCCTTCTCGATCTCCGAGACTCCGCCGAAGAACTGGAGCTGGATCCGGCGCACCGGGAGCTTGAAGCGCAGCGCCGCGATGGTGTGGGCGAGCTCGTGGACCAGCACGGAGGCGTAGAAGGCCACCGCGAAGAACAGCGAGACGATGTAGCGGGCGGCGCCCAGCTCGGGCAGCACCCGCTCCAGCTGACCGCCGAAGACCCAGGTGATGAGCGCGGCGACCAGAAACCAGCTGGGCGAGACGTACACGGGCACACCGAACGGCCGGCCCATCAGGAAGCCGCCGCCCGCCTCACGGGGGCGCTGCGGCTTTTCGCCCTCGGGCTCGGTCGTACCGTCCGATCCCCCGCTGTCGGACTGCCGCTGCCCGCTGTTGTCCACGGTGTCCCCTCGTCGGATGCGTCGTTCGCACCGCTTCTTCGGTATGGTCCCCACGATCATGCAGTGCGAGGACCTCGGACGTCGATGGTATGCGTCCGGCTGTCGGTGGCGGGCCGTAGGGTCTGCGCCATGGGAACCTCCACCGGGAAGGCCGAGCGGGCCGATCGGACGCCGGAGTCCGAGCGGCCCTCCGCTGTGTCGCCGTCCGCGCGCAGCTTGTCACGGTCCGCGCCGTCGTTGTCGCCATCGCGCGCGGCGGACTTCATGCAGTGTCCGTTGCTGTACCGCTTCCGGGTGATCGACAAACTGCCGGAGAAGCCGAGCGCCGCCGCGACCCGCGGCACGGTGGTGCATGCGGTGCTGGAGCGCCTGTTCGATTCCCCGGCCGTGGAACGCACCGCCCCGCGCGCCCGCGCGATGGTGCCGGGTGAGTGGGAGCGGCTGCTGAAGGCCCGGCCGGAGCTGGGAGAGCTGTTCCGTGCGGAGGACGGCACGGAGGACCCGGAGCGGCTGGAGCGATGGCTCGCGGATGCCGAGCGGCTGGTCGAGCAGTGGTTCTCGCTGGAGGACCCGACGCGCCTGGAGCCCGCCGAGCGGGAGCTGTACGTGGAGACGCGGCTGGACTCCGGGCTGACGCTGCGCGGCTATATCGACCGGGTCGACGTCGCCCCGAGCGGCGAGGTGCGGATCGTCGACTACAAGACCGGCAAGGCGCCCGCCCCGCAGTACGCGGCGGACGCGCTGTTCCAGATGAAGTTCTACGCCCTGGTGTTGTGGCGGCTGCGGGGGGCGGTGCCGCGCCGGCTCCAGCTGGTCTACCTGGGCAGCGGCGATGTGCTGACGTACGACCCGCAGGAGTCCGACCTGCTGGCCGTGGAGCGCAAGGTGCGGGCCCTGTGGGAGGCGATCGCGCAGGCGATGGCCGGCGGCGTCTTCCTGCCGCGCCGGACGAAGCTGTGCGGATGGTGCGACCACCAGGCGCATTGCCCGGAATTCGGTGGGACTCCCCCGCCTTATCCGCTGGCCACCGTCCCCGAGCAGTCCGGCAGAATGGGGCAGGTCTAGCGGTCCACCGAAGGAGATCCTGTGGCTATCCGCGTCCTACTGGTCGACGACCAGCCGCTGCTGCGCACCGGCTTCCGGATGATTCTCGAGGCCGAGCAGGATCTGGCGGTCGTCGGCGAGGCGGGAGACGGGCTACAGGCCCTGGACCAGGTGCGGGCGCTCCAGCCGGACGTGGTGCTGATGGACATCCGTATGCCGCGGATGGACGGGGTGGAGGCGACCCGGCAGATCACCGGCCCGGGCCGGGACGGTCCGGCCAAGGTGCTGGTGCTGACCACCTTCGATCTGGACGAGTATGTGGTGGAGGCGCTGCGCGCGGGGGCCAGCGGCTTTCTGCTGAAGGACGCGCCGGCCCATGAGCTGGTGCAGGCGATCCGGGTGGTGGCGGCGGGCGAGGCGATGCTGGCGCCGAGCATCACCCGGCGGCTGCTCGACAAGTACGCGGGGCATCTGCCGTCCGGCGAGGAGCCGGTGCCGGACACCCTGCACACCCTCACCGAGCGCGAGGTGGAGGTCCTGAAGCTGGTCGCCAAGGGGCTGTCCAACGCGGAGATCGCGGCGGATCTGTTCGTCAGCGAGACGACGGTGAAGACCCATGTGGGGCATGTGCTGACGAAGCTGGGGCTGCGGGACCGGGTGCAGGCCGCGGTCTACGCGTATGAGAGCGGGCTGGTGCGGCCCGGCGCTCAGTAGCGCGCGAGCGCCTCTGCTCGCACTTTCGCACCGGGCGCGCCCGCGCAGATCGGCGCGCGGCTGTCGGCGCACGCGACAAGGGCCGTATCCCTCCGCCTCCTGGCGGCACGGGATACGGCCCTTGTCACTGCTTGTCGCCGCCGGGCTCAGCCCCCGGTGGTGCGGCCGATCTCCCACAGCTGGAGCATGGCCGAGGAGTCGAGCAGGTATTCGGTTCCCACGATCCCGTCGCGGGCGGCCACGTACTGGTTGCCCTGCCACAGCGGCAGATACGGAACATCGTTCGCGATGATGTCCTGGATCTTCTGGAGGTCCTTGACCGCGAGGGCCCGCTGGGACTCCTGCCGGGTCTTGGGGATCAGATCGTCCTGGACGGTCTTGTTGCGGTACGGCGAGTTGAGGAAGTTGTCCTTGGTGAGGAACGGCGCGATGTAGGTGTCCGGGTCCGGGAAGTCCGGGAGCCAGCCCATGCCGAAGGCGGAGTACTCCCGCTTGGAGACGGCCGGTCGGAACTCGGTCCACTTGAAGCCCTCGATCCGCACCGAGAACAGGCCGCTGGAGTTGAGCTGCGACTGGAGCTTCTTGAACTCCTGGGCCGTCTCCGGGCCGTAGTGGTCCGTGGTGTACGTCAGCGTCAGGTCCACCGGGGTCTCCACGCCGGCCTGCTGGAGCAGCGTGCGCGCGGCGGTGACGTCCGGGTCGCCGTACTCGTTGTGGAACGAGTTGGTGTGCGAGGAGATGTTGTTGGGGACCATCGAGTACAGCGGCTCGGCGGTGCGCTTGTACACATCGCGCACCAGCGCCTGGCGGTCCACGATGTGGGCGATGGCCTGGCGCACGGCCCTGTTCTTCACCGCCGGGGCCGTGGTGTCGAAGACGAGGTAGCGGATGCCCTGGCCGGAGGTCTCCTGGAGCCGGACGCCCTTGACCCCGCCGGTGTCCAGCCGCTCGATCTGCTCGGGCGAGAAGCCGCGGTTGACGACGTCGATATCGCCCTTGGTCAGCGCCTCCTCCATGGTCTTGGCGTCGTCGAAGAAGCGCATCTCGACCTTGTCGCTGCGCCGTTCGACGTCTCCCTTGTACTCGGAGTTCTTGGTGAAGACCACCTTCGTCAGCCGGTTGTTCCGCACCTCGGGCTTCGCGGTGTACGGGCCGGAGCCCACCATGTCGAAGCCCTTGAGCACCGCGTCCTTGCGGTAGACCTCGCTGTCGAGGATCGCGGCGGCCGGCGTGGTGAGCTTGGAGGGGAAGGTCGCGTCCGGGCTGGAGAGGTGGATGACGATCTCGCGGTCGTTGGGGGTCTCCACCTTGTCCACGTTGGACAGCAGGGACCACACCCCGGTCTGGTCCTTGATCCGCAACACCCGCTCCAGGGAGAACTTCACATCGGCGGAGGTCAGATCGTGGCCGTTGGAGAACTTCAGCCCCTTGCGCAGCTTGCACCAGTACTGCTCGCTCTGCCGGTCCCGGAAGCCGCACTGCTCGGCGGCGTCGGGTATGGGGTCGGTCCCGGAGCGGGGCAGTCTCATCAGCGTCTGGAAGGTGCTGTGCAGCACGCTCCAGGAGGCGAAGTCATATGCCTGGGCGGGGTCCAGCGGCGCGTTCCCCACCTTCGACGCTTCGATCCGGTCGGTGCTCCCCACGATGATCGCGCCGCCGTCCGAGCCTGCGCCCTCGTCACCGCCGCACGCGGCGAGCGAGGAGGTCAGGAGGCCCGCCAGGGCCGGCAGCACCAGCGACTTGCGATTCATTCTCGGGAGTCTCCCTGCGATCGATCAACTACTCGCCGAAGAGATTAGTCCGCGGTGCCAGCCCTACTGGAACACAACGAAGTTGAGGCAATATCACGCCCCGATAACGTGTAACGGTTCACCGATATCCGGACGCCGTCATGTTTCACATGAGATGTGATCAATCCGGGCACATAGGTCCACGCAAATCGCCCCAGAGAGGACCGGCAGCAGAGTGCGTGCACCCTGTCGACGGTCCGCATGGTGAGAAACATCACGTCTATGGAAGGCCTCGCGAGGGCAAGCGGAATTGGCGCTTTCTGCTTTCCGGCCCCGCCCCGGCCCCGCTCCCGGTCCGCTTCCGGTCCGCCTCCGGCCCGCCCTTTACGGAAATACGCTCAGTGCGCGTTCAGCGCATTGCTGTGATCAGAGTGCGCAGAAATGGCACGTCGACTTCTTCCAGCGAGCCGACGACCGTGCGCCCCACCGCGGGCTCGATCGGCACCAGCGACGGCACGGCCACCACCCGGCACCCCGCCGCCTCGGCCGCCGTCACCCCGGTCACCGTGTCCTCCACCACCACACAGCGCGCCGGGTCCGCGCCCAGCCCCGCGGCGGCGTGCAGATACGGGTCGGGGTGCGGCTTGGTCCGTCCGATGTCGTCGCCCGCGACGGTGAGCGTGAAGTGCTCCGGGCCGATCGACCGCAGCACGGACTCCATCACGCGCCGGTGGGAGGCCGAGACCAGCGCGGTGGGCACCTGGTGCGCGGCCAGCTCGGTGAGCAGCCGGCGCGCGCCCGGGAGCAGCGGCACGGTGCCGTCGATCAGCTCGGTGAAGCGGCTGTTCAGCAGCCCGGTCAGCTCGGCGAGCGCGATGTCCGCGCCGGTGGCCTCGATCAGGAAGGAGGCGCTGCGGGTCATGGGCCCGCCCACGACGATCTGCCGGTACTCCTCGGCGAGTGCGTGGCCGAGCTCGGCGAAGATGGAGACCTCCGTGTCCCACCAGATGCCCTCGGTGTCCACCAGGGTGCCGTCCATGTCGAGCAGAACGGCTTGCAGGGCGGAGCCTTCGGCCGTACGGGTGTCGACGGCGGGGATGCTGCTGGTCATCCGATCACCTCCGGGCGAGGGGCAGGAAGGCCGGTCGTCATCCGCGGTTTCCGCGATTCGGAAGACGACCGGCCTCTACCGGATCGACCAGTGTACGTCGGCGCGCTCCGCGATGCCCGGCGGCTTCCCGGCGGGCGTCGCGGAGCGCGCCGGGCGCGTTACCGCGCGTTGAAGTACTTGGCCTCGGGGTGGTGGATGACGATCGCGTCGGTGGACTGCTCGGGGTGCAGCTGGAACTCCTCGGAGAGCTTGACCCCGATCCGCTCCGGGCGCAGCAGGTCGGCGATCTTCGCGCGGTCCTCCAGGTCCGGGCAGGCGCCGTAGCCCAGCGAGAAGCGCGCGCCCCGGTACTTGAGGTCGAACATGTCCGTGACGTCCTCGGGGTCCTCGGACGCGAAGCCCAGCTCGGCGCGCACCCGTGCGTGCCAGTATTCGGCGAGCGCCTCCGCCAGCTGGACGGACAGCCCGTGGAGCTCCAGGTAGTCGCGGTAGGAGTCGGCGGCGAACAGCTCGGCGGTGGCCTCGCCGATCTTCGATCCGACGGTGACGACCTGGAGCCCGACCACATCGGTCTCGCCGGACTCCTCGGGGCGGAAGAAGTCCGCCAGGCACAGGCGGCGGCCGCGCCGCTGGCGCGGGAAGGTGAAGCGGGTCAGCTCGCTGCCGTCGTCGTGCAACAGCACCAGGTCGTCGCCCTTGGACACACACCGGTAGTAGCCGTAGACGACGGCCGCCTCCAGCAGGTTCTCGGTGTGCAGCTTGTCGAGCCAGCCACGCAGCCGCGGCCGCCCCTCGGTCTCGGCCAGCTCCTCGTAGCTCGGCCCGTCGCCGGTACGGGCCTGCTTGAGGCCCCACTGGCCCTTGAACAGCGCGCCCTCGTCCAGCCAGGACGCGTAGTCCGCCTGCTGGATGCCCTTGACCACGCGGCTGCCCCAGAAGGGCGGGGTGGGCAGCGGGTTGTCGGTGGCCACATCGGAGCGCACCGGCCCCTGCTCGGGCTCCGCCACCTCCACCGCCGCCGCGCGCTTGGCCACGCGGCGCTGCTTGAGCTCGGGCAGGGACGCGCCCGGCACGCCCCGCTTGACGGCGACCAGGGCGTCCATCAGCCGCAGGCCCTCGAAGGCGTCGCGGGCGTAGCGGACCTCGCCCTCGTAGATCTCGTGCAGGTCCTGCTCGACATATGCCCGGGTCAGCGCCGCCCCGCCGAGGATGACGGGGTACTCGGCGGCGAGCTTGCGCTGGTTGAGCTCCTCCAGGTTCTCCTTCATGATCACGGTGGACTTCACCAGCAGCCCGGACATGCCGATCACATCGGCGCGGTGTTCCTTGGCGGCGTCCAGGATCGCCGAGACCGGCTGCTTGATGCCCAGGTTGACCACGTTGTAGCCGTTGTTGGACAGGATGATGTCGACGAGGTTCTTGCCGATGTCGTGGACGTCTCCGCGGACCGTGGCGAGCACGATGGTGCCCTTGCCCGCCTCCTCGCCGTCCTCGGCCTTCTCCATGTGCGGCTCCAGGTGCGCCACCGCCGCCTTCATCACCTCGGCGGACTGGAGGACGAACGGCAGCTGCATCTGCCCGGAGCCGAAGAATTCGCCGACGACCTTCATGCCGTCCAGCAGGGTCTCGTTGACGATGTCCAGGGCGGGCCGCTCCTGGAGGGCCTCGTCCAGGTCGGCCTCCAGGCCGTTGCGCTCGCCGTCGATGATGCGGCGCTTGAGGCGCTCCTCCAGCGGCAGGGCGGCCAGCTCCTCGGCCTTGCCTGCCTTCAGGGATTTGGCGGTGGCGCCCTCGAACAGCGCCATCAGCTTCTGGAGCGGGTCGTACCCCTCGGAGCGGCGGTCGTAGATCAGGTCGAGGGCGGTGGTGACCTGCTCCTCGTCGAAGCGCGCGATCGGAAGAATCTTGCTCGCGTGCACGATCGCCGAGTCGAGGCCCGCCTTGACGCACTCGTCGAGGAAGACGGAGTTGAGCAGGATGCGGGCGGCGGGGTTGAGGCCGAAGGAGATGTTGGACAGGCCCAGCGTGGTCTGCACATCCGGGTGGCGGCGCTTGAGCTCGCGGATCGCCTCGATGGTGGCGATGCCGTCCTTGCGGGACTCCTCCTGGCCGGTGCAGATGGTGAAGGTCAGGGTGTCGATGAGGATGTCCGCCTCATGGATGCCCCAGTTGCCGGTCAGGTCGGCGATCAGCCGCTCGGCGATCTCGACCTTCTTCTCCGGGGTGCGGGCCTGGCCCACCTCGTCGATGGTGAGCGCGATCAGCGCGGCGCCGTGCTCCTGGGCCAGACGGGTGACCTTGGCGAAGCGTGACTCGGGGCCGTCGCCGTCCTCGTAGTTGACGGAGTTGATGACCGCGCGGCCGCCCAGCTTCTCCAGGCCCGCGCGGATGACGTCGACCTCGGTGGAGTCCAGCACGATGGGCAGGGTGGAGGCGGTGGCGAAGCGGCCGGCCAGCTCCTCCATGTCGGCGACGCCGTCCCGGCCGACGTAGTCCACGCACAGGTCGAGCAGATGGGCGCCCTCGCGGATCTGCTCGCGGGCCATCTCCACGCAGTCGTCCCAGCGGCCCTCCAGCATGGCCTCGCGGAACTTCTTGGAGCCGTTGGCGTTGGTCCGCTCGCCGATCGCCAGATACGAGGTGTCCTGGCGGAACGGCACCGTCTGGTAGAGGGAGGCGGCGCCGGGCTCGGGGCGGGGGGTGCGCTCGGTGGGGGTCAGGTCGCGGACCCGCTCCACGACCTGGCGCAGATGCTCGGGCGTGGTGCCGCAGCAGCCGCCGATCAGCGACAGCCCGTACTCGCGCACGAACGTCTCCTGGGCGTCGGCCAGCTCGGCCGGGGTGAGCGGGTAGTGCGCCCCGTCCTTGCCCAGCACCGGCAGGCCGGCGTTCGGCATGCAGGACAGCGGGATACGGGAGTGGCGGGCCAGATAGCGCAGGTGCTCGCTCATCTCGGCCGGGCCGGTCGCGCAGTTCAGGCCGATCATGTCGATGCCCAGCGGCTCCAGCGCGGTGAGCGCCGCGCCGATCTCCGAGCCGAGCAGCATGGTGCCGGTGGTCTCCACCGTCACCGAGCAGATCACCGGGACGCGGCTGCCCAGGGCGTCCAGGGCGCGGCGGGCGCCGAGGACCGACGCCTTGGTCTGGAGCAGGTCCTGGGTGGTCTCCACCAGCAGGGCGTCCGCGCCGCCGGCGATCAGGCCCTCGGCGTTCCGCTGGTAGGCGTCGCGCAGCACGGTGTACGGGGCGTGGCCCAGCGTCGGCAGCTTGGTGCCGGGGCCGATCGAGCCGAGTACCCAGCGGGGGCGGCCGTCGGCGGCGAACCCGTCGGCGACCTCGCGGGCGACCCGGGCTCCCGCCTCGGACAGCTCGTACACCCGGTCCGAGATCTCGTACTCGCCCAGCGCCGAGTGGTTGGCGCCGAAGGTGTTGGTCTCCACGCAGTCGACGCCGGCCTCGAAGTAGGCCGAGTGGACCGAACGGACGATGTCGGGGCGGGTGACGTTGAGGATCTCGTTGCACCCCTCGAGCTGCTGGAAGTCCTCGAGGGTGGGGTCCTGGGCCTGGAGCATGGTGCCCATCGCGCCGTCCGCGACCACCACCCGGGTGGCGAGGGCCTCGCGGAGGGCGCCGACTCGGGCGGCGGAGTCGGTGGGGATGGAGGTGGGCGTGTGCGAGGCCATGGGTGAGCTCCCTGAGGTGCGACGGCTGTCGGCTTTGCGCCCTCCTCGCGGAGGGCGCACCAGGCCAGCGTAGCCGCCGGGGGGCTTCCGGCGCGGGCTGTTCCATCTGGCGGGACATCTTGTGAGGGGCCGAGGGGGTGCCGTCCGCGGGGCACCTTTTGATCGTTTACCCTTTCCCCGCTGTACCGCGGGGTCGACATGGACCGATAGTGTTCAGCATTGTCGAACCGTAGTGTCAGGAGGGGTGCGCGATGGCACGGACCATCCAGTCGCTCGAGCGAGCTGCCGCGATGCTACGGCTGCTCGCCGGGGGCGAGCGCCGTCTGGGCCTGTCGGACATCGCCTCGTCGCTGGGGCTGGCCAAGGGCACCGCGCACGGCATCCTGCGCACGCTCCAGCAGGAGGGCTTCGTCGAGCAGGACGAGGCGTCCGGCCGCTATCAGCTCGGCGCCGAGCTGCTGCGCCTGGGCAACAGCTATCTGGACGTTCACGAGCTGCGCGCCCGCGCCCTGGTGTGGACCGACGACCTGGCCCGCTCCAGCGGGGAGAGCGTGTATCTGGGCGTGCTGCACCAGCAGGGCGTGCTCATCGTCCACCACGTGTTCCGCCCCGACGACAGCCGCCAGGTGCTGGAGGTCGGCGCGATGCAGCCGCTGCACTCCACGGCCCTGGGCAAGGTGCTGTCCGCGTACGACCCGGTGGCGCACAGCGAGGCGGTCGAGGCCGAGCGCGAGGCGTTCACCCCCCGCACGGTGACCTCCATGACCGGTTTCGAGTCCGTCCTGGACCTGACCCGGGCGCGCGGCTGGGGCTCGGACGTGGAGGAGACCTGGGAGGGCGTCGCGTCGATCGCCGCCCCGATCCACAACCGGCGGCGGATGCCGGTGGGCGCGGTGGGCGTCGCCGGCGCGGTGGAGCGGGTCTGCAAGGAGGGCGAGCTGCGCTCCGATCTGGTCGCCGCGGTACGGGACTGCGCGCGGGCCGTCTCGCGCGATCTGGGCGCCAGCCGCTTCTGAGAGTTACCGCTCGGTATCAGCCGGTTCACGCCCGTTCACCCCGGTACGAGTTTTCAGTCACACGACCCTTGACCTCAGCCTTCACCGTGCAGAAAACTGCCGTTCGTCGGTCGGCATTGTCGAACATGTGACGACAATATTCGCTAGGGTGTAACTCGCCGCGGGCCGACCAGCCCCTCACCGAGGGGCGCGGGCCACCGGTTGACCCCCGTGGTGCAGCGCTTCCCGGTGTCCATCTGGACGAAGGACAAAGGAGTCGCGGGTGTCCAGCTCCGACATCTTCATCGGCGAGACCATCGGTACCGCCGTTCTCATCCTGCTCGGCGGTGGTGTCGTCGCCGGCGTTGTCTTGAAGCGCTCCAAGGCGTTCGGCGCGGGGTGGCTGGCCATCACCTTCGGGTGGGGTTTCGCCGTGCTGACCGGCGCGTATATCTCGGCCCCCCTCTCCGGGGCACATCTGAACCCCGCCGTGACGCTGGGCCTCGCGATCGAGGGCGGCACGGAGTGGAGCGATGTGCCGATCTATGTGCTCGGTCAGATGACCGGCGCCATCATCGGGGCCACCTTGGTGTGGGTCGCCTACATGGGCCACTTCCAGGCGCATCTGACCGACCGCGAGATCGTCGGCGGCCCGGGCGCCCAGGACACGGCCAAGGCCGCGGCCCCGGCGAAGAGCGACGCCGGTCCGGTGCTCGGCGTCTTCTCCACCGGCCCCGAGATCCGCAACACGGTGCAGAACCTGGCCACCGAGATCATCGCCACGACCGTGCTGGTGCTGGCCATCCTCACCCAGGGTCTGAACGGGGACGGCCACGGCCTGGGCGTCATCGGCGTCCTGATCACCTCGCTGGTCGTCGTCGGCATCGGCCTCTCGCTCGGCGGACCGACCGGCTACGCCATCAACCCCGCCCGTGACCTCGGGCCCCGCATCGCCCACGCCCTCCTGCCGCTGCCCAACAAGGGCGGCTCGGACTGGGGCTACGCCTGGATCCCCGTCGTCGGCCCGCTCATCGGCGGCGCCATCGCCGGCGGCATCTACGAGATCGCCTTCGCCTAGCCCCACTCTTGAACCCACCCCCTCTTGACGCGCAGGAGAGCCGCACACCATGACCGACACCCACTCCACCGGGCCGTTCATCGCAGCGATCGACCAGGGCACCACCTCGAGCCGTTGCATCGTCTTCGACCGGGACGGCCGCATCGTCTCGGTCGATCAGAAGGAGCACGAGCAGATCTTCCCCAAGCCCGGCTGGGTCGAACACAACGCGACCGAGATCTGGGAGAACGTCCGGGAAGTCGTCGACGGGGCCATCAGCAAGGCGGGCATCACCTCCGCCGATGTGAAGGCCATCGGCATCACCAACCAGCGTGAGACCACGCTGCTGTGGGACAAGAACACCGGCGAGCCGGTGCACAACGCCATCGTCTGGCAGGACACCCGCACCGACGCCCTGTGCCGGGAGCTCGGCCGCAACGTCGGCCAGGACCGGTTCCGCCGGGAGACCGGCCTGCCGCTCGCCTCGTACTTCGCGGGCCCGAAGATCCGCTGGCTGCTCGACAACGTCGAGGGGCTGCGCGAGCGCGCGGAGGCCGGCGAGATCCTCTTCGGCACCATGGACTCCTGGGTGATCTGGAACCTCACCGGCGGCACCGACGGGGGCGTGCACGTCACCGACGTCACCAACGCCTCGCGCACCCTGCTGATGAACCTCCAGACCCTCGACTGGGACGAGCGCATCCTGTCCTCGATGGAGATCCCGGCGGCCGTGCTGCCCGAGATCCGCTCCTCCGCCGAGGTGTACGGGACCACCGCCGAGGGCGTCCTGGCGGGCGTGCCGGTGGCCTCGGCGCTCGGCGACCAGCAGGCCGCCCTCTTCGGCCAGACCTGTTTCTCCGAGGGCGAGGCCAAGTCGACCTATGGCACCGGAACGTTCCTGCTGATGAACACCGGCGCCAAGCCGGTCAACTCGTACAATGGCCTGCTGACCACCGTCGGCTACCGCATCGGCGACCAGAAGCCGGTCTACGCCCTCGAGGGCTCGATCGCCGTCACCGGCTCGCTGGTGCAGTGGATGCGCGACCAGATGGGGCTGATCAACAGCGCGGCCGAGATCGAGACCCTGGCCAGCTCGGTCGAGGACAACGGCGGCGCCTACTTCGTGCCCGCCTTCTCCGGTCTGTTCGCCCCCTACTGGCGTGACGACGCGCGTGGCGTCATCGCGGGTCTGACCCGCTATGTCACCAAGGCGCACATCGCCCGCGCCGTGCTCGAGGCCACCGCCTGGCAGACCCGCGAGATCGTCGACGCGATGACCAAGGACTCCGGCGTCGAGCTCACCGCGCTCAAGGTCGACGGCGGCATGACCTCCAACAACCTGCTGATGCAGACGCTCTCCGACGCCCTGGACGCACCCGTGGTGCGGCCGATGGTCGCCGAGACCACCTGCCTCGGCGCCGCCTACGCCGCCGGTCTCGCCGTCGGCTTCTGGCCGGACACCGAAGCGCTGCGCGCCAACTGGCGCCGCGCCGCCGAGTGGACCCCCCGCATGGACGCGGAAGTCCGCGACCGCGAGTACAAGAACTGGCTCAAGGCCGTGCAGCGGACCATGGGCTGGATCGAAGACGAGGAGTAAGCAATGACCACCCCGCAGAGCGCCCCGGCACTCGGGACGCACCCGGCTGCCGGTTCCCTTCCAGCCGCCGCTGGGAGGCACCCCCTGCCGAGCCGCGCCGAGGCCCGGGAGCGGCTGACCAGGGCGACGCACGACCTCCTGGTGATCGGCGGCGGCATTCTGGGCATCACCACTGCCTGGCACGCGGCGCAGTCGGGACTGCGGGTGGCCATGGTGGACGCCGGCGACTTCGCCGGCGCCACCTCCTCGGCCTCCTCCAAGCTGCTCCACGGCGGGCTGCGCTATCTCCAGACCGGCGCGGTCAAGCTGGTCGCCGAGAACCACTTCGAGCGGCGCGCGGTCTCCCGCAGCGTCGCCCCCCACCTGGCGAACCCGCTCACGTTCTATCTGCCGGTCTACAAGGGCGGCCCGCACGGCGCGGCCAAGCTCGGCGCGGGCGTGTTCGCCTACTCGGCGCTCTCCGCCTTCCGGGACGGCGTCGGCCATGTCATCAGCCCCGACAAGGCCGTCCGGGACGTCCCCGAGCTGCGCACCGACGGCCTCAAGGCGGTCGCGGTCTACGGCGACGGCCAGATGAACGACAGCCGCATGGCCCTGATGACGGTGCGGGCGGCGGTCGAGGCGGGCGCGACCGTCCTCAACCACGCCGAGGTGGTCGGGCTGCGGACGACCGACGGCCGGGTCACCGGAGCGGAGCTCAAGGACCGCCTGGACGGCACCGAGTTCGGGGTGAACGCCCGCCTGGTGCTGAACGCCACCGGCCCGTGGGTGGACCACCTGCGCGCGATGGAGGACCCGAACGCGGCCCCGTCCATCCGGCTCTCCAAGGGCGCGCACCTGGTGCTCAGGCGCACCTCCCCGTGGCGGGCCGCGCTGGCCACGCCGATCGACAAGTACCGCATCACCTTCGCCCTCCCCTGGGAGGACATGCTGCTGCTCGGCACCACCGACGAGGCGTACGAGGGCGACCCGGCCGAGGTGCGGGTGAACGAGAAGGACATCGCCCAGATCCTCGACGAGGCCGCCTTCTCCATCCGGGACCAGCAGCTGTCCCGCGACCTGATCACCTACTCGTTCGCCGGGCTGCGGGTGCTGCCCGGCGGCCCCGGGGACACCGCCAAGGCCAAGCGGGAGACCGTGGTCACCGAGGGCCGCGGCGGCATGCTCTCCATCGCGGGCGGCAAGTGGACCACGTTCCGCCACATAGGCCGCACCGTGATGAACAAGCTCGCGCAGCTGCCGGGGCACCCGCTGGCGGAGGACATGGAGCCCATATCGCGGCTGCCCAAGCACATGCCGCTGCCGGGCCTGGCCAGCCCGCACGCGGTCGCGCACCGGCTGCTGGTGGACGGCGGCACCCCCGGCCCGCGGATGGCCGGGGACACGGCGCGCCACTTGGCGACGCACTACGGTTCGCTCTCCTTCGACATCGCCCGGCTGGCGGACGAGGACCCGGCGCTCGGCGAGCGGATCCACCCGGACGCCCCGGAGATCTGGGCGCAGGTCGTCTATGCCCGTGACCACGAGTGGGCGGAGACCGCGGACGATGTGCTGCGCCGCCGCACCACGTTGACGATCCGTGGGCTGGACACGGAGGAGGTGCGGGCGCGGGTCCAGGAGCTGCTGGACCGCCGCGCGGCCTGACAGGCCCTATAAAGCCCCGGGCCCATAAGGCCCAGACCCCGTAAGGCCCAGGCCCCATAAGGCCCGAAGGGGAGGCTCCGCTGCGGAGCCTCCCCTTCGCCGTGTCCCCCGGTGCCCGCTACGGCGCGGTGCCGACCCGCTCGGCCAGCGCCCGGACGCCGGCGGCGTCCGGGAGGCGGTCGCGGCCCAGGATGAGCTCGCGGCCGAGCAGCAGGGCGCGGCGGGAGGCGGGGCCGGGGTCGGGCAGGGTGGTGAGGTCGGTGAGGTGGGCGAAGCCGATGACGCGGCGGATGATCTCCGTACCGGCGAAGCCCAGGCTCTCCGACCACACCTGGCGCAGAAAGCGGTCCAGGTAGGCGTCGTCGAAGAAGGTGTCGACCCGGGTCGGCCACAGCCGGCGCAGCTCCGCCTCGAAGGCGTCCCAGCTGAGGGCGAGCTGGTCGGCGTGGTCGCCCGGGGTGCCGAGCGCCCGGGCGCGCAGCTCGGAGACGAGGACGTTGCCCCAGTACAGGCCGAGGTCGAAGCCGATCGGGCCGACGAAGGAGAACTCGGGGTCGAAGACCCGGACCACGTCGGCGCCCTGACGGGTGCCCACCATGACGCTGCCGGTGTGCAGATCGCCGTGCAGCAGCGCCTGGGCGCTGGTCATGAAGACATGCCGCAGGGCCGCGACCTCCGTGCGCAGTGCGGGGTCGGCGCGGAAGGCGGCGGCGAGGTCGTCGAGGCTGTCGTGCCAGTGGTTGTGCTCGTGGTCGAGATAGGGCTCGCTGAGCACCACATCCTCGGTGATCTTGCACAGCTCGGGGCTGACCGAGGTGGCGATCAGCTCCTTGCGGGTGGCGGATCCCATGCCGAAGTCGCTGGTGGCGAAGGAGAGCGCGGCGACGAAGGCGCCGATGTGGCGGGACACCTCGCCGTAGCCGCCGCCCTCGTTGAGGTGGGTCCGCAGCACCCGCAGATCGGACATGTCCTCCATGGTGAGGGCGTAGTTGCCGGCGTCGTAGCCGTGGATGGCCGGGATGGTGTCCGGGGCGACGGCGGCGACCTGCCGGTAGGCGCGGGCCTCGGCGTCGGCGCGGGCGGGGCTCATGGGCCAGGAGGGGCCGGCGACGCGGACCCAGGGCAGCGCCTGCTTGACGGCGAGGCTGTGGGTGCCGTCGGGGGTGCGGGCGATGAACACCCGGTTCATGTTGCCGTCGGAGACCTCGTGGACCTCGATGGCGTCGCCGTTCCAGTGGCCCAGGCCCCGCAGATAGCCGGGGATGTCCTCGGGCTCCAGGACCCGGTAGGCGGACGGGATCTCGGGGTACGACGGGGTGTCGGGGTGCGGCGGGTGTGTCATCGGCGGTTTCCTCGGGACAGTGTGAAGCTGAAGACCAGGGCGAGGATCAGCACCGCGCCCTCGACCACGTCCTGTGTGTAGTACGGCAGGCCCTTGATGGTCAGGCCGGTGGTGATGACGCCGATGAGGACGGCACCGAGCGCGGTCCCCCAGACGTTGGGCTTGCCGCGGCCGAGCACGGAGGTGCCGACCAGCGCCACGGCGACCGCCTCCAGCAGCTGGGAGGTGCCGGCGGAGACATCGCCCTGGCCGATCCGGGAGGCAAGGATCAGTCCGCCGATGGAGGCGAGGACGCCCGACAGGACGTAGGCGAGGGCGCGGTAGGCGCCGACGCGGACGCCGGCGAGCCGGGTCGCCTCCGGGTTGGACCCGATCGCGTACAGCACCCGGCCCCAGCGGGTGCGGGAGAGGAAGATCCAGGCGACGAGGGTGAGTCCGGCGAAGATGACCACCGAGACGGGCACCCCGGCGACGGTGCCCCGGTCGATGGACAGAAAGCCCTCGGTGAACTTGCCGGGCGCGGTGGTGCCGTCGTCCAGGGTCATGCCGGGCGAGATCGACTGGCCGTCGACGAGGATCAGTTTCAGGCCCTGGATGACGAACATGGTGCCGAGGGTGGCCAGCATGTCGGGGACCTTGAGGACCACGATCAGCAGGGCGTTGACGAGTCCGGCGAGCGCGCCCGCCACGATCACCGCGATCACCGCGACCGTGCCGACCTGGTTGTAGACGACCATCGTCTTGGCGGCGACGGTCACGCCGAGTCCGGCCACCGCCCCCACCGACATGTCCATTCCGCCGACGGCCATGGTGAGGGTGACGCCGAGGCCGAGGATGGCGGCGACGGAGACATAGCGGAGGGTGTCCAGGAGCGTCGCCGAGTCGCGGAAGGTGGGCTCGGTGAGCGAGAAGAACGCGAAGAGGGCGACGGTGACGAAGATGAAGCCGTATTTGATGACGGCGCCCTGGACGCGCTGACCGGCGCCCGCCGCGGCCGTCTTCCCGGCCGTCACCGGTGGGGCGGTGGAAGGGGTGAGGGTCATCGCAGGGCCTGCTTCTTCCTTCGTCTCGTGCTGCTGGTGGTGCTGGTCTGTGGTGGTGCCGCGCGGGTGCCCCGGTGCGGCGTCACACGGATGCCGAGATGGCCTGGATGACCTGGTCGCGCTCGGCGTCGGCGCCGTACGCGTCGAGGCGGATCTCCCCGTCGGCGAGGACGACGACGCGGTCGGCGACCTCCAGGACCTCGTCGACGTCGGCGCTGAGCACGACGACGGCCGAGCCGTCGGCGGCCAGGGCGCGGGCGCGGCGGCCGATGTCGCGGCGGGCGCCGATGTCCACGCCTCGGAACGGCTCGTCCAGTATCAGGACGCGGGGGCGCTCGGCGAGCCAGCGCCCGACCACGACCTTCTGCTGGTTGCCGCCGGAGAGCTCCTCGACGGGGCTGGTCTCGTCGCGGGCCACGACGCCGAGTTCGGCGATGGTGCGGCGGCCCAGCTCGGCCTCCTGGCCGCCCCGGACCAGTCCGGCGAGGGAGAGGGAGGACAGGAAGGGCAGCGAGATGTTGCGCGCCACGGACCAGCCGGGGATCAGCGCGTCCGCGTGCCGGTCCTCGGGCACCAGGTGGACACCGCGGCGGATGGCGTCGGCGGGGCGGCGCGGCCGGTACGGCTCGCCGTCCAGCTCCAGCTCCCCCACGCGGAACGGCTCGGCGCCGAACACCCCGCGGGCCAGCTCGGTCTTGCCCGCCCCGAGGAGCCCCACGACGCCGGTGACCTCGCCCTCGCGCAGATCGAGGTCCTGGGGCAGCCGGCCGGGCAGCAGCGGTACGCCGCGCAGCGAGAGCGCGACGGCCCCGCCGCGCCGGCCGTCGGCCGGCCGGGCGGTGGTCGCGGCCTGCGGCTGGGCGAGCATGGCGCGCAGCGCGCGGTCCCAGTCGAAGGGCCGGGAGAGGTCTTCGGTGAGACGGCCGTCTCGCAGAACGACCAGCCGGTCGGCGAGGGAGTCGATCTCGCCGAGCCGGTGGGACACGTAGAGCACCGCGATCCCCTCGGCCCGCAGCCGCTCCACGATCGCGAACAGCCGCGTCGCCTCGGCCGAGGACAGGGCCGAGGTCGGCTCGTCGAGGATCAGCAGCCGGGGGCGGGTGGACAGGGCGCGGGCGAGGATCAGCAGCTGCTGGTCGGAGATGCCGAGCTCGGCGACGTCGCGGCGCAGCAGGTCCGTGGGCCAGCCGAGGCCGAGGGTGTCCTGGATCTCGCGGGCGCGGGCGAGGACCTGACGGGTGCCCAGGAAGGGGTTGCCGCCGCGCTGGGCCAGCTCCTCGAAGACCAGGTTCTCGGCGACGGACAGGCCGGGCACCACGCCCTCGCCGATCCGCTGGTGCACGGTGCGGATGCCCAGGGCGTGCGCGGCGGCGGGCGAGGGCAGGGCGGCGGGCTCGCCGCCGACCAGCACCCGGCCGCCGTGTCCCGCGTGCACCCCGGAGAGCACCTTGATCAGGGTGGACTTGCCCGCCCCGTTGGCTCCCAGCAGCGCGACGACGCTGCCGGGAGCGATGTCCAGGGACACCGAGGTGAGTACGGGCTTGCCGCCGAAGGCCATGCTGACCTCGCGCAGCGAGACCGCGGGCACCTCCGCGCCGGCGCTTGGCGCAGAGCCGTCTCCGGAGTCGGCGTCGGCGTCGGCCGTCGGCTCAGTGGGCGACATTGGGGATCCAGTCCGCCGTGCTGACCTTGCTGAGGTTGAGGGCGGGGAGCGCGGTGCGCAGCTGGTTCAGGTTCTGGATCTTCTTGCTCACCAGGAAGTCGCGGGTGATCGCGACGGCCGGGAACTCGACCGACTTGGTCTTCAGCTGACCGGCGAGTTCCAGGGCGGTGGTGCGGACCACGGCGGCACCGACGGCGGACGGGTCGGTGCCGGCGGTGGCGGCCCAGGGGCTGTTCTTGGCGGTGATGACCTGGATGTCGGCGTTGGAGACATCGGCGCCGAACACCTTGACCTTGCCCGCCAGCTTCTTGTTCTGGACCGCGAGGACGGTGCCCTTGGCCAGCTCGTCGTACGGGGCGAAGATGCCCGCGACGCCGGAGTGCTGGGTGAGGGCGGCGCTGACCAGCGGGACGTTGTCGGTGGCGGTGGAGTCGGTGACCTTGCCGACCTTGAACGCCTGCTTCCAGCCGTTGTCGGTGAGCCGCTTCTTCCAGACGCTGTCGCGCTTGTCGAGCGCGGCGTACCCGGCGACGTTGACGTAGCCGACCTCGGCCTTCTTGCCGAGCTCCTTGGTCATCACGTCCAGGACGGCGTTGGCCATGCTGGCGTCGTCCTGCTTGGTGGAGATGACCTCGGGGTTCTTGGTCTCGACGTCGTAGACGACGACCTTGATGCCCTTCTTGACCGCCTTGTCGATCTCCGGCTGGATGGTCGAGGGGAAGCCGTGGTCGACGATGATCGCCTCGGCCCCGGAGTTGATCGCGGCCGACAGGTCGGTGGCCTGCTTGGCGTTGTCCGCCTGGGCGTCGTAGACGGTGAGGTCGATGCCGAGCGCCTTGGCCTGCGCCTTGGCGCCGTTGCCCCACTGCTCGAAGTAGTCTCCGGCGCCGCTCTGCCGGACCAGGGCGACCTTGACCTTCCCCTGGTCGAAGGGCGCGGGCTTCTTGCCGGTCGCGGCCTTCGCCGAGGCGGGGGTGTCCCCGGAGGGCCCGGTGTCCGAGGCGGAGGAGGACTGGGAGCAGCCGGTGGCGACCAGGGCGGTGAGCGAGACGAGGGAGGCCGCGGCGAGGGGCAGTCTGGAGCGGGACATGGGGATCTCCGGGTGATGCGGCGGCACGGGGGTGCCGGGTTGTGGGACGGGAAGGACTACGGCGGCAAGGGTCAGCTACAGCTGGCCGTAGTCGTCCGATGGAGATCCACGTACAGCCGCCGAACGAGCAGCAGCGTCTTCATGACCACATCATGAGAACGGTTTCAGCCATACGTCAAAGGTCAGGGCGTTCCTTCTCACGTCCTGAGACGCGTTCTTCCTCACACCTCGCGATATGTCGGCCCCGGGTTACTATCCGGCTTCAACCCCTCCCCTCTTCCGGCTTGGAGTCCTTGATGACCCTTCTGACCACCTGGCCGGAGTCCGGCCCGGAGACCGTGGTGCGCCGCACCGAGGACCCCGCCGAGATCGCCGCGGCGCTCGCCCCGATCGGTGTGCGCTACGAGCGGTGGCCCGTCCGTGAGGACGTGCCCCGGGACGCCGACAGCGACGCCGTGTTCGCCGCGTACCGCGCCGAGATCGACAAGCTGGTCGGGGAGGAGTCCTTCGCCACCGTCGACGTGGTCGCCCTGCACCCCGGCGACGACGCCGAGTGGCCCGCGAAGGCAAAGGCGGCGCGCGAGAAGTTCCTCAGGGAGCACACCCACGACGATGACGACGAGGTCCGCTTCTTCGTCGCGGGCGCGGGCGTCTTCTATCTGCACGTGGGCGGCGAGGTGCACGCCGTGCTGTGCGAGGCGGGCGACCTCCTCGGGGTGCCGCGCGGCACCACCCACTGGTTCGACATGGGCGTCTCCCCGTCCTTCACCGCCATCCGCTTCTTCCACGAGGAGGACGGCTGGATCGGCAACTTCACCGGCAGCGAGATCGCCCTGCGCTTCCCCGACTTCGACGCGCTGAAGGCCGGGCGGACCGCCGCGTGAGCCCTGCCGTCTCCTTCGCCGGCGTCGAGTCGGTGGTCCTCGACATCGAGGGCACCACCAGCGCCACCGGGTTCGTCGTCGAGGTGCTCTACCCGTACTCGCGCGAACGGTTCGGCGCGCTGCTGGCCGAGCGGGCGCAGGAGCCGGCGGTGCGCCGGGCGGCGGAGCAGGTCCGCGAGGCGGCCGGCGAGCCGGACGCCGACGCCGCCCGGATCGAGCGGATCCTGGGGTCGTGGCTGGACGAGGACCGCAAGGCCACGCCCCTGAAGACGCTTCAGGGCATCATCTGGTCGGAGGGGTTCGCGCGCGGCGAGCTGGTCTCGCACTTCTACCCCGACACCATCCCGGCGCTGCGCCACTGGCACGCGGCGGGGCTGCGGCTGCACATCTACTCCTCCGGGTCGGTGGCCGCGCAGCGCGCATGGTTCGGCCACACGCCCGAGGGCGATCTGATCCCCCTGCTCGACGGGTTCTACGACACGGAGAACGCGGGCCCCAAGCAGTCCCCCGGGTCCTATGCCGCGATCACCGCGGCCATCGGCACCGACCCGGCCCGCACCCTCTTCCTCTCCGACCGCCCCGGCGAGCTGGACGCGGCCCGCGCGGCGGGCTGGCGCACCGTCGGCGTGCGGCGCCCCGGCGAGCCGTACTTCGAGCAGGGCGTCGGCGACCACCCCGAGGCCGCGGGCCTCGACGAGATCACTCTCACAAGGAGCACCCCGTGACGGAGACCGCGGACCTGGAGCAGGGACCGGACCAGGACCTGGAGCGGGCCGGAGCCGTGCTGGCGGCCGAGGCGGCGCGCTTCGCGTCGTTCGGCTGGATGCGCGGCACGTCCGGCAATCTGTCGATGGTGCTCTCGCGCGACCCGCTGCGCCTCGCCGTCACCGCGAGCGGCCGGGACAAGGGCGAGCTGGCCCCCTCCGATGTGGTCCTGGTGGACAGGGCGGGCGCGGCGGTGCCGCTGCCGGACGGCCGCGCGCCGGGCAGGCCCTCGGCCGAGGCCGAGCTGCATGCCCGGGTCGCCCGGCTGACGGGTGCGGGCGCGGTGGTCCATGTGCACACCGTCGCGTCGGTGGCTCTGGGCCGCCGCCACCCCGGCGGGCTGGTGTTCAAGGACCTGGAGATGCTCAAGGGCGTGGGCCACCCGGCGGAGGGCGAGGAGATCACCCTGCCGGTGATCGCCAACAGTCAGGACATGCGGGTCCTCGGCGACCGCCTGGAGGAGGCCCGCGACCCGCGGATGCCGGCGGTGGTGGTCGCCGGACACGGGCTGTACGTGTGGGGCGCGGATCCGCGGCAGGCGCGCCACCACACGGAGGTCGTGGAGTGGCTGCTGGAACTGGAGCTGGCGGGCGGGCGGTAGCCCGGCGCCGCGCTCGTGCCGGGGCGTGCCGCGCGCGCTCCGGCCCGGCGAACTGACTCGCCAGTAAAAAATCAGTGAATCGCTCTTGCGTTCTTCGGTGGCGCGCGCATCAATAACAGCGCCCCGCCTGACGGTCAGTCAGGGCCGGTGGCGGTCTGTGCGAGGCCCGAGCCGCAGCCCCGCGCGATCTCACCCCCCGCACCGCGCACACGTACGCAGCGACGCGCCCTCGGGCGCGCCGGATCCCGTCGCGCCTCGTGTGCGCCGCTCCACCAACGACGCGGCTGGCAGGCACCTCCCCCACACCGGAAGGCAGTCCCATGAGACCCATGAAACTCGGGATCGGCACGGCACTGGGAGCAGCGGGCATGGCCATGGGCGCGCTCGCACTGGCGCCGACCGCCACCGCGGTCACCCCGACCACCGCGACCCTGACGGCCGACTGCGGGACCTACGGCTCCGGCCTGGCCACGCTCACGGCCACGCAGAGCGGGACGTCCGCGACCATCACCCTGTCCTCGGCCGCCATCAAGGCGCCGATCGATGTTCCGGCCGGCTCGGTCAACTCGACGCTGACCCTGTCGAAGAACGGCTCCGGAACCACCACCTTCACCGGCAGCTCCAACCCGGCCATTCCGACCGGGTCCGATGTGACCACCGGCCCGCTCAAGGGCACGGTCGCCACCGGTGACGTCCTCGAGGCCAAGTCGCTGAAGCTGGTGATCTTCGGCCTCATCACGGTGAACTGCACCGCCACCTCGGCTCAGTCGCCGGGTCCGTTCACCTTCTGATCGCGTACAGCGCGTCCGGGCACCATGTGATCGTCGGCGGACCGGCGTCCCCCCGGCAGGGGGCGCCGGTCCGCTCGGCGTCAGGTCAGGTGCTCGCCCGGCAGCTGCCCCGCCGCCACCTCCAGCACACCGCGCTCGGTGACCAGCGCGGTGACCAGCCGTCCGGGGGTGACATCGAAGGCCGGGTTGTGGCCGCGCGAGGCCGCCGGGGCGGTGCGCACCCCGCCCCACTCCAGGACCTCCCGCTCGCCGCGCAGCTCGATATGGATGTCCGTGCCGCTGCCGGTGGCCAGGTCGACGGTGGTCGTCGGGGCCGCGACCAGGAACGGGATGCCCGCGTCGGCGCAGGCCAGGGCGATGCCGACGGTGCCGACCTTGTTGGCGGTGTCCCCGTTGGCGGCGATGCGGTCCGCGCCCACGAGGGCCGCGTCCACCTCCCCGCGCAGGATCGTGCCCGCGGCCGCGCCGTCGGCCTGGACGTAGTGCGGGATGCCCTCGTGGGCCAGCTCCCAGGCGGTGAGCCGGGACCCCTGGAGCAGCGGGCGGGTCTCGTCGGCGTACACCACCTCCACCAGGCCGCGCGCGTGCAGCTCCCGGACCACGCCGAGCGCGGTGCCCCAGCCCGCGGTGGCCAGGGCGCCGGTGTTGCAGTGCGTCAGCAGGCGCAGCGGCCGGTCCGCGGCCAGCCGCTTCACCAGCCAGTCGGCGCCGCACGCGCCCATGGCGCGGTTGGCCAGCTCGTCCTCGCGCAGCACGGCGTGCGCCTCGGCCAGCGCCGCGTCCCGCCCCCGGTCGAGCAGCGGCAGCACCCGGTCCACGCAGACGGCCAGGTTCACGGCGGTCGGCCGGGCCTCGCGGATGCGCGAGACGGCCGCCAGCAGCGCCGTACGGTCCCAGCCCTCGCGCTCGGCCTGCCGCTGCGCCACCACCACGCCGTACGCCCCGGCGGCGCCGATGGCCGGGGCGCCGCGCACGACCAGCCGCTGGATGGCGTCCACCAGGGCGTCCGCGTCGTCGACTCGGAGCCGCTCCAGCCGGTCCGGCAATACGGTCTGGTCGATCAGCCACAGGCCGTCTTCGGCCCACTCGACGGCGCGCAGTTCCTGGCTCACGGGTGACGCTCCTGGACGTACGGGAGGGGTGGTGTGGGGGTGGCGCCACCGTACATGAGCTGCGCGAACCACAGTTCGAGACGCCCGGGCGGCGGGGCCGGGCCGGTGCTAGCCTCCTTGCGTCATGAGCACCACCCGCGGCTTCACCGGCCGCCCCCGCACCGCCGGCCCCGATCCGCGGCTGCCTCCCGGGCAGTACGACGCGGGCGAGGCCTTCCCCGTACTCGCCGCCGAGGTCACGCCCCGGCTGACCGCCGCCGACTGGACCTTCCGCATCGACGGCCTGGTGGACCGGCCCCGCACCTGGGGCCACGAGGAGCTGCGGGAGCTGCCGCGCGCGGAGTACCGCGGCGACATCCACTGTGTGACCGGCTGGTCCAAGTTCGGGGTGCGGTTCGCCGGGGTGAGCCTGGACGACCTCCTCGCGCAGGCGGGGCCCACGGCCGGCGCCACCCATGCGATCGTCTACTCGCACACCGGCTACACCACCGACCTGGAGCTGGCGGATCTGACCGGCGGCCGGGCCTGGATCGCCTTCGAGTACGACGGGCGGCCGCTGGCCCCCGAGCACGGCGGCCCGGCCCGGCTGCTGGTGCCGCACCTCTACTTCTGGAAGAGCGCCAAGTGGATCGCCGGGCTGCGGCTGCTCGACCACGACGAGCCCGGCTTCTGGGAGCAGAACGGCTACCACCGGCGCGGCAACCCGTGGCGGGAGGAGCGCTACGCCGGTGACTGACGCCCCCGCCCCGACCGGGGCCCTCGCACCCTTCGCGCCCATTGCGCCCTTCGTGCCCGACACCGCGTTCGCGGTCCCGGGCCGGATCGTGCCCAGCAACCGCGCCGCCGCCCGCTGGCAGCCCGCGCGCATCGCCGCGATCCGCCGGGAGACCCCGCGCGCCACCACCTTCCGGCTCGCGCTGTCCCGCTGGACGCCGCATGCGCCGGGCCAGCACTACATGGTGCGGCTGACCGCTCCGGACGGCTACACCGCGACGCGCCACTACTCGGTGGCCTCCCCGCCCGAGGACGAGGGCTTCATCGAGCTCACCGTCGGCCATGTGGCGGGCGGCGAGGTGTCCGGCCATCTGCACACCGCCGCCCGCCCCGGCGACACGGTGGAGGTGCGCGGACCGCTCGGCGGCTTCTTCGCCTGGCCCGGCGACCGGCCCGCGCTGCTGCTGGGCGCGGGCACGGGGGTGGTGCCGCTGATGGCGATGGTGCGCCACCACCGGCGCCGTGGGCTGAGTGTGCCGCTGCGGCTGATCGTCAGCGCCCGTACCCGCGAGGACCTGCTCTACGCCGACGAGTACGGCGCGGAGACCACGGCCGTGCTGACCCGCACCGCCGGGCGGCTGTCCGCCGCCCATGTGTCCCCGTATCTTCGGGGCGGCGAGCAGGCGGCGGACTGGGAGGCGTATGTGTGCGGCGGCAACGGCTTCGCCGAACACGCCTCCCGGATCCTGGTCGACGGCGGACAGCCGGTGAACCGCATCCGTATCGAACGCTTCGGGTGAGCGGCGGGCGGGCATCGGAAGGCGCCATAATGGGGGCAGACATCGGATGTCTGAACCGGGGAGGTCCATCATGGCGGTCACCGACGAGGCGATCGAAAAGATCAAGGGCATGATCGTCTCGGGTGCGCTGCGCCCGGGTGACCGGCTCCCGAAGGAGAGCGAACTCGCCGCCGAGCTCGGCCTGTCCCGCAACTCGCTGCGCGAGGCGGTGCGCGCCCTGTCGCTGATCCGCATCCTGGATGTACGCCAGGGCGACGGGACCTATGTCACCAGCCTGGACCCGCAGTTGCTGCTGGAGGCGCTGAGCTTCGTCGTCGACTTCCACCGCGACGACACCGTGCTGGAGTTCCTCGCGGTCCGCCGCATCCTGGAGCCCGCGGCCACGGCGCTGGCCTGCACCCGGATCAGCGACGCCACGCTGGACGCGCTGGGCGCGCAGCTGGACGCGCTCGGGCCGGAGCCCTCGGTGGAGGAACTGGTCGCGTGCGACCTGGACTTCCACCGGGGCATCGTCCAGGCCTCCGGGAACTCGGTGCTGTGCTCGCTGCTGGACGGGCTGTCCGGGCCGACGACGCGCGCCCGGGTCTGGCGCGGGCTGACCCAGGAGGACGCGGTCAGCCGCACGCTGCATGAGCACCGGGCGATTCTGGGGGCGCTGCGGGATCGGGATGTGGAGGCGGCGCGGTCCTGGGCGACGGTGCATGTCGCGAGCGTGGAGCAGTGGCTCCGCTCCACGCTCTGACCCCACCGGGGCTCCGCCCCGGACCCCGGTCCTCAAGCGCCGGACGGGCTGGTTCCAGCCCGCCGCAGGCACTACGCGTTCAAGCCGTACGCGCGGGTCGCCGAGGCGCCGAAGACCGCCGCCCGCTCCGCCTCCGTGAGGCGGAGCGTGGCGCGGTCGGCCAGCTCCACCACCTGGTCGTAGGTCGCGGCGAGGGTGCACACGGGCCAGTCGGAGCCGAAGAGCACCCGGTCGGGGCCAAAGGTGTCGAGCACATGCTCCGCGTAGGGCAGCACGTGCTCCGGGAGCCAGGAGTCCCACGCGGCCTCGGTCACCAGGCCGGAGAGCTTGCAGACGACGTTCGGGAGCGCCGCGAGCGCGGCCAGTTCCCCGTCCCAGGGGTCGCGGGCGCCGCTCGCGACAGGCGGCTTCGCCGCGTGGTCGAGGACGAAGCGCAGGCCGGGCAGGTCGCGGACGGCGTCGATGGCGGCGGGCAGTTCGCGCGGGGTGATCAGCAGGTCGTAGGCGAGGTCCGCGTCCGCGAGGTGGGCGAGCCCGCGGCGGACGTCGGGGCGGGCCAGCCAGTGCCGGTCCGGCTCGTCCTGCACCTGGTGGCGCAGGCCGACCAGGCGGTCCCCGCCGGGCGCGGCGCGCAGGGCCGCGAGGACGTCGGGCAGGGCGGGGTCGGTGAGGTCGGCCCAGCCGACGACGCCCGCGACGCGGGCCGAGGCGTGCGCCACTGCGAGGAGTTCGACCGTCTCGTCGTGGGAGGAGCTGGACTGCACCACGACCGTGGCGTCGACGCCGTTCGCCTCGAGGTGCGGCTCCAGGTCCTCGAGGGTGAACGTACGGTGGATCGGGTCGGCCCAGGGGCCGTCCATCCAGGGCTGGTCGCGGCGGGCCAGGTCCCACAGGTGGTGGTGGGCGTCGATGCGCGGCACGGGAGTGCGCTCCTCCGGGTAGGCAGTGGGGCGTCAGCGGGCGGTCGTCGTCGGCAGGGGGAGGTCCTCGTCGAGCAGGCCGCGGTCCACCAGGGCCGGCCACAGCTCGTCCGGGATGTCGTGTCCGAACATCTCGGCGTTGTCGCGCACTTCTTCCGGCGAGGCGCAGCCGACGACCGCCGCGGCCACGGCCGGGTGGCCGAAGGGGAAGCGCAGAGCCGCCGCCCGCAGCGGCACGCCGAACTCGGCGCAGACCGCGGCGAGGCGCCGGGCGCGCTCCAGGATGTCGGCCGGCGCCTGCTGGTAGTTGTAGTGCGCGTTCGGGCCGGGGTCGGCGAGCAGGCCGGAGTTGTAGACGCCGCCGACGACCACGGAGGTGCCGCGCCGCTCGCACACGGGCAGCAGGTCGTCGTGGGCGGTGCGCTCCAGGAGGGTCCAGCGGCCGGCGCACAGCACGACGTCGACGTCGAGGTCGGCCACGAACCGGGCGAGCACATCGCTGTGGTTCATGCCGAAGCCGATGGCGCGTACGCGCTTCTGGTCGCGGAGTTCGGCCAGGGCCGGGAAGGCCGTCTCATAGACCTCGGGGATGTGGTGTTCCGCATCGTGGAGGTAGACGATGTCGACGCTCTCCAGGCCGAGGCGGTCCAGGGACGACTCCAGGGTGGCGCGGATCCCGTCCCGGGTCAGATCCCACTCCCGGACGCGGTCCGGGGTCTCGACGAACCCCTGCGCGTCGACCGGCTCCCCGGGTCTGCGGGGCCGCAGGGCGCGCCCCACCTTGGTGGAGAGGGTGTACGAGGCGCGGTCGCGGCCCGCCAGGGCGCGCCCGAGGCGCTCCTCGGACAGGCCGACCCCGTAGTGCGGCGCGGTGTCCATATAGGTGCACCCGGCCTCGAAGGCGGCCTGGACGGTGGCCAGGGCGCGCTCGTCGGGCATGGCGGTGTACAGATTGCCCAGGGTCGCGCAGCCGAGCCCGAGCGCCGGTACGTGTACGCCCGTGCGCCCGAGCTCGCGCGGGCCCTCGGGTGGCTGCGCCATGGGTCACTCGCCCTTCTCGCCGGTCATGCTGTCGGTCAGTCCTGCTTCTCGCCGCTGGCATAGCGGGAGATGATGAGCGCGACGATGATGATCGAGCCGTTGATGAACTGGTTCCACAGCGGCGGAACGCCGCCGAGCGTCATCACGTTGACCACCAACTGAAGCGTAAGCACACCCGTGAGCGCGCCGAAGAGCGTGCCGCGCCCGCCCTTGAGGCTGATGCCTCCGATGACCGCGGCGGCGAACACCTGGAAGATCCAGCCGTTGCCCTGGGTGGCCGCCACCGAGCCGTAGTGGCCGGTGTAGAGGATGCCGGCGAAGGCGGCGAGCAGCCCGCCGACGGACAGCACGATCCAGGTGATCCGGTCGACCCGGACGCCGGCGGCGCGCGCGGCCTCCGGGTTGCCGCCGATGGCGTACAGCGCGCGCCCGTGGCGCAGATAGGCCAGCGCCAGGCCGCCGACCGCGTACAGGCCCAGGCAGATCCACACGGCGGCGGGGGCGCCCATCCAGCTCGCCTTGCCCAGGTAGCGGAAGGACTCGGGGACGTTGATGATCGACTGGCCCTCGGCGACGCCCACCTGGAGGCCGCGCAGCATGGTGAGCATGCCGAGCGTGGCGATGAACCCGTTGACGCGGAGCTTGAGGATGAGGAAGCCGTTGGCCGCCCCGATCGCGGCGCCGACGGCCAGGCACAGCGGGATCGCGGTCCAGGTGGGCAGCAGGCCCAGGCCCTCGAACCGGGCGCCGTGGGCGGGCAGCACCAGCCACAGGGCGATCACGGGGGCGACGGCGATGGTGGACTCCAGGGAGAGGTCCATCCGCCCGCAGATCAGGATCAGTGCCTCGCCCAGCACCAGCAGCCCCAGCTCGGTGGACTGCTGGACGACGCCGATCAGATTGTCCTGGGTGAGGAAGGCGGGCGAGACGATGAAGCCGATCACGCCCAGGACGAAGATCACCGGGACCAGGGAGAGATCCCGCCAGCGGGCGATGTCGATCTTCGGCCGCGCCCGTCCCGCCGTCGCCGGGTCGCCGGCCGCCACCACCTCGGCGGGGCGCTGCCGTGCGGTATCGGTCATGACTGGCTTCCCTCTTTCCCCTCAATTCCGGCGTTTTCCCTTGCCTGTTCCGCGCCGTGCCCCGCTTCGACCACCGCGGACACCGCGGACAACGTGCCCGCCGCGGTCTCCCGGTCGGCCATCCCCTCCATCGCGGCGACCAGCCCGTGGTCGCTCCAGTCGCTGCCGAACTCGGCGACGACCCGCCCGTGGAAGAACGCCAGCACGCGGTCGCACACCCGCAGGTCGTCCAGCTCGTCGGAGACGATCACGGCGCCGCTGCCGGCCGCCGCCACCTCCCGTACGACGCCCAGCAGCGAGTCCTTGGACTTCACGTCCACCCCGGCGGTCGGGCGGATGGCCACCAGGACGCTCGGCTCGCGGGCGAGCGCCCGCGCGATGACCACCTTCTGCTGGTTGCCGCCGGAGAGGCCGGAGACGGGCTGTCCGGGGCCCGAGGTCTTGATGTCGAGCGAGGTGATCATGCGCTCGGCGAAGGCCCGGGTCCGGGAGGGCAGCACCGTCCCGAAGGGCCCGAGCTGGTCGGCCACGGTCAGCGTGGCGTTCTCGGCGACGCTGCGGCCCAGGACCAGGCCCTGGCGGTGCCGGTCCTCGGGTACGTACCCGATGCCCGCGTCGAGGGCGTGCGGCACGCTTCCGGGGCGTACGGCGCGGCCGCGCACCGCCACCCGTCCGCCGTCCGGCTTGCGCAGCCCGACCAGGGTCTCGCCGACCGCGGTGTTGCCGCTGGCCGTCGCCCCGGCCAGGCCCACCACCTCGCCCGGCCGCACCACCAGGTCCAGCGGGTCGAACTCGCCCGCGCGGGCGAGCCCTTCGGTGCGCAGCACCGGCTCCGCGCCCGGGCCGGTCTCCCGGCCCGGGCGGGGCGCGGGCACGGCTCCGCGCGCCCGCTCGGGCGGCCCGGCCTCGGCGTCCCCGGTCATCGCCGCGACCAGCTCGTCCTTGGGCAGTTCGGCGACCGGGGCGGTCACCACGTGCCGGGCGTCACGGAAGACGGTAACGGTGTCGCAGAGCTCGTAGACCTCCTGGAGGTGGTGCGAGATGAACAGGAAGGCCACGCCCTGGCGGCGCAGCTCCAGCAGCTTGGTGAAGAGCCGGTCGATGCCGCCCGCGTCGAGCTGGGCGGTGGGCTCGTCGAGGATGATCAGTCGGGCGCCGAAGGACAGCGCCCTGGCGATCTCGACGAACTGCCCCTGCTCGACGGTGAGGTCCTTGGCGCGGGTCTGCGGGTCGACGTCCACCCCGTACTCGGCCAGCAGGGCGCGGGCGTCCTCGCGCAGCGCGCGCCAGCGGATCCGGGCGGTGCCCTGGAAGCGGCCCAGGTAGAGGTTCTCGGCGACCGTCAGATCGGGCACCACCATGGACTTCTGGTAGACGCAGGCCACCTTGCGCTGCCAGGCGGCGGTGTCGCCGTAGCCGGGGGCGGGCTCGTCGGAGAAGGTGACGGTGCCCTCGTCCGGGCGCTCCATGCCGGTGAGCACGGACACCAGCGTGGACTTGCCCGCCCCGTTGCGCCCGACCAGCGCATGGGCCTCCCCGGGCCGTACGGACAGCTGCGCGCGGTCCAGGGCCAGGGTCGGCCCGAACCGTTTGACGATGCGCTCCGCCCGTACGGCGGTGGGCTCGGCCCCGGTGGCGGCGGGCTGGTCTGCGGCGGCCATGGCTACTTCTTCTCGAGCTGGTTGGCCCACAGCGCCTTGTCGTCGACGTTCTCCTTGGTGACCAGCGGCGCCGGAAGCTGGTCCTCCAGACCGTTCTTGATCTTGACGATCTCGGAGCCGTGGTCGGTCTTGCCGGGTTTGAACGTCTTGCCGTCCAGAGCCGCCTTGGCGTACTCCAGCGCGTACTTGGCGTAGAGGTCGGCGGGCTGGGAGAGGGTGGCGTCGATCTTCCCTGAGCGGATCGCGTCCAGCTCCTCCGGGATGCCGTCGTTGGAGATGATCGTGATGTGCCCGTCCGACCCGGCGGGCTTGAGCAGCTTCTTCTGCTCGAGCAGCGCGAGCGTGGGCTGGAGGAAAGCGCCGCCGGCCTGCATGTAGATGCCGTCGACGTCCTTGTGCTGGGCCAGCAGGCTCTGGAGCTTGGCGGAGGCGACGTCGCCCTTCCAGTCGGTGGGCAGCTCGTGCACCGTGATGCCGGGGAACTTGTCCTTCATGCAGGACGCGAACGCCTCCGACCGGTCACGGCCGTTGATGGAGCTCAGGTCGCCCTGAAGCTCGGCGACCCGGCCCTTGCCGCCCAGCTGCTTGCCCAGGTACTCGCAGGCCTTGGTGCCGTAGGCGCGGTTGTCGGCCCGTACGACCATGTAGACCTCGCCCGCGTCGGGGCGGGTGTCCACGCTGACGACGGGGATCTTCTTCTCCTTCAACTGGTCGAGGGTGGAGGAGATCGCGCCGGTGTCCTGCGGGGCCATGATGATCGCCTTGGCGCCCTGGTCGGTGAAGGCCTGGACGTTGGCGACGAGCTTGGCGATGTCGTTCTGCGAGTTGGACAGCGGCAGCGCGTTGACCGTGCCGTCGTCGATGCCCTTCTCGAGGTACTGCTGATAGGAGTTCCAGAAGTCCGTGTCCGTGCGCGGCATGTCGATACCGACCTTGCCCCCGCCGGCGCCGTTGCTCTCGCGGTTGCAGCCCGCGAGTGCGGCGGCGGCGAGCAGCACGGCACAGGCGACGGTGCCGGTCGTGCGGAGTCTCCTCATCGAGTCCCGTCCTTGGCTGTGGGGTGGTGCGGCTGCGGTGGCGCTGTGCGGCGGTTGGGCTGGGGACTGTGGACTGTCGGCCGTGGGCCGGGTTACGTGGCGGGGCGCAGGCGCAGGCCCTGCATCCCCCCGTCGACGGCCAGCGCGGTGCCGGTGACGGCCGCGGCGGCGGGGCTCGCCAGATACGCGACGGCCGCGGCCACCTCGTCGGCGGACACCAGCCGTCCGGTCGGCTGCCGGGCCTCCAGGGCGGCGCGCTCGGCGGCCGGGTCGGCGGCCTGGCCGAGCAGCCGGCCGACCCAGGGGGTGTCGACGGTGCCGGGGTTGACGCAGTTGACGCGGATGCCGTCGCGCACATGGTCGGCGGCCATGGCCAGGGTCAGCGAGAGCACGGCGCCCTTGCTGGCGCTGTAGGCGGCGCGCTGCGGCAGCCCCGCGGTGGCCGCGATCGAGCAGGTGTGGGTGATGGAGACGCTGCCGGGCCGCTCTGCCGCGGCGGCGCGCAGATGGGGCAGCGCGGCCCGGGCGGTACGGACCAGGCCCAGGACGTTGACGTCCAGCACCCGCAGCCACTCCTCGTCGGAGTTGTCCTCGACGGTGCCGATGGCGCCGATCCCGGCGTTCCCGACGACGGTGTGCAGCACGCCGAACTCGGCGACGGCCTCGGCGACCCCGTTGCGTATCGCCTCGTCGGAGGTGACGTCGGCCTTCACCGCCAGGGTGCCGGCCGGGGCGCCGGCCGGGTCGCGGTCGAGCACCGCGACCCGCGCGCCGCCGTCGCGCAGCCGGGCGGCGATCGCGGCGCCGATACCGGAGGCGCCGCCGGTGACGAGCGCGGCCATGCCCTCGAAGTCGCCGGTGGGGTGGGCCTGGTTCACGAGGTTCCCTCCTGTTGTGCGGCGTTCCGGGCCTGCCATTCGGGCCCGTCGGGATAGCGGTAGGCGGCGATGGACTCGGGGTGCATCCGGGCGGAGAAGCCGGGCTCGGCCGGGGCGCGGTAGCGGCCGCGCTCGATGACGACCGGGTCGGCGAAGTGCTCGTGGAGGTGGTCGACGTACTCGATGACCCGGTCCTCCCAGCTGCCCGAGACCGCGACGAAGTCGAACATGGCCAGGTGCTGGACGAGTTCGCACAGGCCCACGCCGCCGGCGTGCGGGCAGACCGGCACCCCGTACTTGGCGGCGAGCAGCAGGATCGCCAGGTTCTCGTTGACGCCGGCCACCCGTGCCGCGTCGATCTGCACGAAGTCGACGGCGCCGGCCTGGAGCAGCTGCTTGAACACCACGCGGTTGGCGACATGCTCGCCGGTGGCGACCTTGACGGGCTGTCCGCTGCGGATGGCGGCGTGCCCGAGGACGTCGTCGGGGCTGGTGGGCTCCTCGATCCAGTGCGGCTCGTACGGGGCGAGGGCGCGCATCCAGCGCAGCGCCTCGGCCACGTCCCAGCGCTGGTTGGCGTCGACCGCGATCCGCACCTCGGGGCCGACGGCCTCGCGCGCCAGGCGCATCCGGCGCAGGTCCTCGTCGAGGTCGCCGCCGACCTTGAGCTTGATCTGGCCGAAGCCGTCGGCGACGGCCTCCTGGGCGAGCTTGGTCATCTTCTCGTCGGAGTAGCCGAGCCAGCCCGGGGAGGTGGTGTAGGCCGGATACCCCCGCTCGCGCAGTTGCGCGGCGCGCTCGGCGCGGCCCGGCTCGGCGGCGCGCAGGATCTCCAGCGCCTCCTCGGGGGTGAGGGCGTCGGAGAGGTAGCGGAAGTCGACCAGTTGGACCAGGTCCTCCGGCGGCAGGTCGGCGAGGAACTGCCACAGCGGCTTGCCCGCCTGCCGGGCGGCCAGGTCCCAGGCGGCGTTCACCACCGCGCCGGCCGCCATATGCATGACCCCCTTCTCGGGGCCGAGCCAGCGCAGCTGCGAATCGTGTGTCAGATCCCGGTAGAGCGCGCCCAGGTCGGCCGCGGTCAGCGGGGCGGGGCGGCCCACGACCTGGGGGCGCAGGGAGCGGATCGCGGCCGCGGTGACATCGTTGCCACGGCCGATCGTGAAGACGAAGCCATGTCCCTCGGCCGGGGCGCCGCCGGTCTCGTCCTGCGCGTCGGTGCGCAGCACGACGTACGCCGCCGAGTAGTCGGGGTCGGGGTTCATGGCGTCCGAGCCGTCAAGCTCTTCCGAGGTGGGGAACCGGACGTCATGGACCTCGATCTCGGTGACGGTCGGGCGCAATCTCAACAGTGACTCCCTGCGTAACATGACTGACGCCGATAGAACATCGGACCTTTGGCGGTGATCCGATGTATAGCGCTGCACAGGCCCGGCCGTCCAGAGGTCTGCGCGAACTTTCCTCGAACCGATCGGGCAACAGGTCGGATGAATCTGGGCCTACGCTTGTGCCTGCCCTGCTCTCTACCCCTTCCTCGCCCCTTCCCCGCCTTTCCCCGCCCCTTCGCCGCCTTTTCCCCGCGCCTTCCTCGCTCCCTTCCGCACCCTCACATGGGGGCTGCGGCGGCAGGCCCCGGAAGCCGTAGGCTTGGGACGCACGCGAATGGAACTGCAACCGGAGGCGGTACGACCTGTCCGCCCCGGTCGGAAGGAGGCGCTGGGTGATCGAGCTTGAGGGGGTTCCCGAGCTGATCGACCCGGTCATGATCTGTGCCTTCGAGGGCTGGAACGACGCCGGAGACGCCGCCTCCACGGCGGTCGGGCACCTGGATCGGGAATGGAAGGGCGAGGTCTTCGCCGCGCTCGACGCGGAGGACTACTACGACTTCCAGGTCAACCGGCCCACCGTGGCGCTCGAGGGGGGCATCCGCAAGGTCACCTGGCCGACCACCCGGCTCTCGGTGGTCCGCGCCGTCGGCGGCGACAAGCCGCGCGACCTGGTGCTGGTGCGCGGCATCGAACCGAGCATGCGCTGGCGGTCGTTCTGCAACGAGATCCTCGGGTACGCCCATGAACTGGGCGTCGAGATGGTCGTGATCCTCGGCGCGCTGCTCGGCGACACCCCGCACACCCGGCCGGTGCCGGTCAGCGGTGTCACCTCCGATCCGGATCTGGCCCGCAGCCTCGACCTGGAGGAGTCACGGTACGAAGGCCCGACGGGCATCGTCGGCATCCTCCAGGAGGCGTGCACCCACGCGGGCGTCCCGGCGGTGAGCCTGTGGGCGGCCGTGCCGCACTACGTCTCGCAGCCGCCCAACCCCAAGGCCACCCTGGCGCTGCTCAACCGCCTCGAGGACCTGATCGGTGTGCGCATCCCGCTCGGCGAGCTGACGGAGGACGCGCGCGCCTGGCAGCTGGGCGTCGATCAACTCGCCTCGGAGGACAGCGAGGTCGCGGAGTACGTCCAGTCCCTGGAGGAGGCGCGCGACACCGCGGAGCTGCCGGAGGCGTCCGGCGAGGCGATCGCCCGCGAGTTCGAGCGCTATCTGCGGCGGCGGGACGGCCAGCCGGGCCCGGGCGGACACGCGACGGACGCGGGCGGGATCGCGGACGGGCGGGACGGGGTCGCGGGCGGCTCGGGCTCGTATCTGCGCGACCCCTCCGCCCCGGGTGCCGGACCCGGCACGGGCGGCGGCCCCGGAACCGGCTCCGCGCGGCCGCGCAGGCCCTCGGCGCAGGACGAGGCGGCGCAGGACGAAGCGGCGGGGGACGGCGCGGCGCAGGACGGCGCGGCCCAGGAGCCGGACGCGGGCGGCGGCGAAGGGGACGAGGGCGGCCGCGACCGCCCCGACGACCAGGACTGACCGGCTCTGACCAGCGCTGGGCAGCAGTGAGCAGCACTGACCGGCGCTGACCAGGACTGACTGGCAGAGCCCCGATGACTGCCCGGGTGACGCGGTGACGCGGCCCCGGGCAGCGCACGGGCAGCCCGCGCGGCGGATCTCCCGGAGCGCCCCGCCCCGCCGCCCGAACGGCCCCGCCCGTTCCCGCGAATGGCCGCCCCGCGATTGTCGCGCCCCCCGTGACGCCGCAGCGTGGCCGTACCGGAAGAAAGGGCTGGGCGGCGATGACGGGAGACGAGGCCTGGTACGCGCGCACGCCGCAGGAGGCGGCGGCCGCACTCGGGGTGGATCCGGCGGTCGGGCTGCCGGCCGCGCGGGCGGCCGAACTGCTGGCCGCGCACGGCCGGAACGCGCTGCCCGAGGAGAAGCCGCCGCCGACCTGGCGGCGCTTTCTCGCGCAGTACCGCAGCTATATGCAGATCATTCTCGTGATCGCCGCGGTGGTCTCCTTCGCGATCAAGGAGTGGAGCACCGGGATCCTGCTCGCCGCGCTGACCCTGCTGAACGCGGTCGTGGGCCTGCGCCAGGAGGGTAAGGCCGAGAGCGCGATGAACGCGCTGAAGTCGATGATGGAAGTGACCGCCCGGGTGCGGCGCGACGGGACCGAGTCACAGATCCCGGCCGAGGAACTCGTCCCCGGCGACATCGTGCTGATCGCCGCGGGCGACCAGGTGGCGGCGGACGGCCGGATCGTCGAGGCCAACACCCTCCAGATCGACGAGTCCGCGCTCACCGGCGAGAGCGTCCCCGCCGTCAAGGACGCCGGCACGCGGCCTGGCACCGGACTGGCGCCGGGCGACCAGACCAACATGGCGTTCATGAACACCCCGGTGACGCACGGCAGCGGCGTGCTGATCGTCACCGGGACCGGCGAGCACACCGAGCTCGGCAAGATCTCCGGGATGCTGTCGACCACCGCGCGGGAGGAGTCGCCGCTCACCAAGGAGCTCAACACCCTGACGCTGTGGATCGCGGGGGCGGCCGGCCTGACCATGATCGTGATGTTCGCCCTCGGCCGCGGCCGGGGCGAGGCGTGGGACGCGCTGTTCATCAGCGCCGTGTCGCTGGCCATCGCGGCCATCCCCGAGGCGCTGCCGACGGTGACCCAGGTGATCCTGTCCGTCGGCAGTCTCAGCCTGGCCAGGCGCAACGCGATCGTGAAGGAGCTGCCCTCGGTCGAGACCCTGGGGTTCACCTCGGCGATCAACTCGGACAAGACCGGCACCCTGACGATGAACCAGATGACCGCCGTCGAGGTCATCAGCCCCACCGACCGGTACACGGTCTCCGGCACCGGGTACGGCCTGGAAGGGCGCGTCCACCACGCCGCCGGCTCCTCCGCGGGCATCGAGGACGCGATCCTCCCCTATGTGGTGGCCAACGACGCGGAACTGGTCGACGGCCAGGTCGTCGGCGACCCGACCGAGGGCGCGCTGCTCGTACTCGGCCACAAGGCGGGCCTGGACATCGGGGCCACGCGGGAGCGGCTGTCCCGCCTCGCCACGCTGCCGTTCGACCCGGACTACAAGCTGATGGCCACCTTCAACTCCACCGTCGACGCCTCGGGCCGGCCGGTGGTGCGCTGCTTCGTCAAGGGCGCGGCGCCCGCGGTGATGGCGCGGGCCGCCACCGCGCTCTCGGCCGGCGAGAGCATCCCGTGGGACGAGGCGCTGCGCCGGCGCGCCGAGGAGGCGACCGAGCGGATGGGCGCGCAGGGGCGCCGGGTGATGGCGGCCGCCATCCGCGATCTGGACCCGGAGCGGTTCCACCCCGACGGGGACCTCCTGGCCCTCGTCACCGACCTGAAGATGACGAGCCTGGTCGGCATGGTCGACCCGCCGCGTGCGGAGTCCCGGGACGCGGTGGCCAGCGCCCAGCAGGCCCATATCCGGGTCCGCATGGTGACCGGGGACGATGTCACCACCGGCGCCGCCATCGCCCGGCAGCTCGGGATCCCCGGTGAGGCCGTCCTGGGCGCCGACTTCGCCGCGCTGCCGGAAGACGAGCAGCTGGCCCGGATCGACGACATCGGTGTGGTCGGGCGCGTCGCCCCCGAGCACAAGGTGCAGCTCGCGGCCACGCTCAAGAAGAAGGGCGAGGTCGTGGCGATGACCGGCGACGGCGTCAATGACGCGCCCGCCATCAAGGCCGCCGACATCGGCATCGCGATGGGCAGCGGCACGGACGTGGCGAAGAACGCCGGCCGGATGATCCTTTCCGACGACAACTTCTCCACGATCGTCTTCGCCGTGGAGGAGGGCCGGAAGCTGTACGACAACCTGACGAAGTACATCCGGTTCGTTCTGCTGCTGCTGGTCGCCTTCGTGCTGACCTTTCTCGGCGCCACCGTCTTCAACATCGCCTCGGGTGAGCCCTTCCCGCCGCCGCAGGTCCTGTGGATCCACTTCATCGTGAACGCGCCCTTCGGCTTCGCCCTCGGCTTCGACCAGCAGAGCCCGGGGCTGATGCGCCGTACCCCCCGCCCTCGCGGGGAGTCCGTGCTGACCAGGGCCGTCATGCTCACCGTCGGCCTCAGCGGGCTGGCCCTCACCGTCATCCTGCTCGGCCTGATCAAACTGGGCGAGACCCGCTTCGGCAGCGTCCACATCGGCAGCTCCATGGCGTTCACCGCCTTCGCGCTGTGCCTGATCGTCGCGGCCTTCGAATGCCGCAGCGAGACCGGCTCCGTGCTCACCGCGACCACCTTCGACAGCAAGCAGATGAACTGGACCGCCCTGGCCCAGTTCGTGCTCGCCGTCATGACCACCCAGCTCGACGGCTTCCGCCGCATCCTGGGCACCACCAGCCTGGACGCCCGCCAGTTCGGCTGGGCCCTGCTGTCCGCCGTGGTCTTCCTCGGCCTGTGGGAATCCGGCAAGCTCCTCGCCCGCCGCGCCCGGACCGCTGTCCGGACGGCTCCGGCCACGCAGCCCGTTTGACGTGCCACTCCGCAGGGCGGAGTGTGACAAACAGGACGAAGAGAGGGGCTGTCGGCGATGGCGGACAAGAGGGCCGAGCGCATCGCGGAGTTCATCGCGCCACTGCGGGTGAAGCCGGGGTCGACCGTGGACCTGGTCGCGGACTTCGACCCCCGCTACAAGGCCGGTCTGAACAAGCAGACCGGCATCGAGCTGCTCCGGACCGGGGTGTCGCTGCTGGACGAGTACCAGACGCGGCTGGCCGCTCAGGACACGTACGGGGTGCTGCTCTGCCTCCAGGCGCTCGACGCCGGGGGCAAGGACGGCACCATCCGCCATGTCATGAGCGGGGTCAACCCGCAGGGCGTGCGGGTCAGCAGCTTCAAGGTGCCCTCCTCCGAGGAGCTCGACCACGACTATCTGTGGCGCTACGCCCGCAGGCTGCCCGCCCGGGGCGATATCGCGATCTTCAACCGTTCGCACTACGAGGAGGTTCTCGTGGTCCGGGTGCACCCGGAGGTCCTGGACCGGCAGAAGCTGCCGTCCCGGCCGTCGGGGCGGCGGCTGTGGGAGCGCCGTTACCGCGAGATCAACAACTGGGAGCGCTATCTCACCGACAACGGGTTCAAGGTGGTGAAAGTCCTCCTGAATCTGTCCAAGGAGGAGCAGCGCCTCCGCTTCATGAAGCGGATCGACCTGCCGGAGAAGAACTGGAAGTTCTCCGCGGCCGACATCAGGGAGCGCCGGTGGTGGGACGACTACCAGCAGGCGTTCTCCGAGATGCTGTCGGCCACGAGCACGTCCTGGGCGCCCTGGTACGTCGTACCGGCGGACCGGAAGTGGTTCGCCCGCATCTGCACGGCGGCGGTGCTGGCGCACACGCTGATCGAGATCGATCCGCAGTACCCGAAGGTCGACGCCAAGGCGCGGAAGGAACTGCTCACCGCCAGGCGTGAACTGGAGGCGGAGGCCCCTGAGGGCGCCCCGCCCGACCCGTACACGGCGCGGCACCCGGGGCCGGGCCGGGCCGGGGACCACGGCTGAGGCCCGGCGGCCCCCGGCCCGACGGCACGGGCGCGGGGACCGCTCCTTGCGGCTCTTCCAGCGGTTACAGCGCCTACAGCGCGACGCCGAGCAGCGCGTCCACCGCGCGGGACACCAGCCCGGGCGCGCCCTCGTCCGTGCCGCCCTCGGACTCCTGCGCCGCCGCCCAGCGGTCGACCGCGGCGAGCGCGGACGGGGCGTCGAGGTCGTCGGCCAGGGCGGTGCGGATCTCGTCGAGGAGGGCGTCGGCAGGGGGGCCGTCGGGGCGGGAGACGGCGGCGCGCCAGCGCGCGAGGCGCTCCTGGGCCTCCTGGAGGACGCCGTCGGTCCACTCCCAGTCCGCGCGGTAGTGGTGCGCGAGGAGGGCCAGGCGGATCGCCGCCGGGTCCACGCCGTCGCGGCGCAGCGCGGAGACGAAGACGAGGTTGCCCTTGGACTTGGACATCTTCTCGCCGTCGAGGGCGACCATGCCGGCGTGCACATACGCCTTGGCGAACGGCCGCTCCCCGGTGAGCACCTGGGCGTGCGAGGCGCCCATCTCGTGGTGCGGGAAGGCGAGATCGGAGCCGCCGCCCTGTACGTCGAAGCCCATGCCGAGGTGGTCGAGGGCGATGGCCACGCACTCTATGTGCCAGCCGGGGCGGCCGCGCCCCAGGGATCCGCCGTCCCAACTCGGTTCGCCCGGGCGGGCGGCCAGCCACAGCATGGGGTCCAGGGGGTTCTTCTTGCCGGGGCGGTCCGGGTCGCCGCCGCGCTCGGCCGACAGCAGCCGCATGGCCTCGGCGTCGAGTCCGGAGACCGAGCCGAAGGACGGGTCCGACTCGACGGAGAAGTAGACGTCGCCCTCCAGCTCGTAGGCGGCGCCCGCGTCGCGCAGCCGCTCCACGAGCGGGACGATCCCCGGGATCGCCTCCACGGCGCCAATGTAGTGGCGCGGCGGCAGCATCCGCAGGGCCGTCATGTCCTCGCGGAACAGGGTGGTCTCGCGCTCGGCGAGGGCCGTCCAGTCGTCGCCGTTCGCCTCGGCCCGCTCGAGCAGGGGATCGTCGATATCGGTGACGTTCTGGACGTAGTGAACCTGCCGCTTGGTGTCGAGCCACACGCGTTGCACAAGGTCAAACGCGTTATAGGTCGCCGCATGTCCCATGTGGGTGGCGTCGTACGGGGTGATACCGCAGACGTAGATACGGGCGACGGGGCCGGGGTCGAGGGAGATCGCTCCCCCGGTCGCGGTGTCGTGGATCCTCAGGTCGCGGCCTCTGCCAGGCAGGGCGGGCACCTCGGAAGCGGGCCAGGCATACATGTGTCGAGCGTAACCGGATGCCGCTTCCGGATACGAACCGGATGGCCCCTAGTTGGCTCGATAGGCGGTCTTGCGGAATCGCCCGTGACCTGCTGTGTCTGCCGGCTCCGCCCGGTACGCCGTCAGACCGGGGGCCAGGGGATGGCGGGCCACTGCCCGCTGGGCTTGGGGTGGCGCCCGGACCGCAGCAGGGCCGCGACCCGGGCGCGCAGCGCCGCGATCTCGGCTTCTGTGATCAGCTCGGCCAGCCGCGCGGTGAGCGGACCGCCGTCGGCCAGCCGTTCCGCGAGCCGCCGCAGCACGGTGAGCGCCTCGTCGGACAGCGGCTCCCCCGCCCAGCCCCACAGCAGGGTGCGCAGCTTGTCGTCAGCGTTGAAGGTCACACCGTGATCAATCGCATAGAGCCGCCCGTCGGGGGCGGGCAGCAGATGCCCGCCCTTGCGGTCGCCGTTGTTGATCACGGCGTCGAGGACGGCCAGCCGGCGCAGCCGCTCGTCGTCGGCGTGCACCAGCAGCGCGGTGCGGCCCTCCTCGACCTCGGCGAAGGCGACGGCCTTCCAGCCCGGGCCCGGCTCGTCTCCGTCGACGAGCGCGAGCAGCTCCGGGGCGTCGTCGCCGTCCTCGCCGTCCTCGCCGGTGGCCGCCTCGATCCACAGCTGGCACATGCCCTGCCCGTACGGCCCGTCCCGCAGCACGGTCGGCGGCACCAGGCCCCACCCGGTGGCCTCGGAGAGCTCGTAGGCCGCGACCTCGCGCTGGGCGAGGGTGCCGTCCGGGAAGTCCCACAGCGGGCGCTCCCCGGCCACCGGCTTGTAGACGCAGGCGGCGCTGTGGCCCTCGTACTCGACCGTGCAGTACAGCACGGCGTTGGACGCCTCCCGGACCCGGCCGCGCACCGTCAGCTCACCCCGCGCCAGCAGCTCGGACGGCTCCGGAGGCGTCACGCCCCGCGGCGATATCCGTTCTGGCGCGGACATACGTGTCCCTCCGGGTCGAGCGGCAGACTGCACAGCGGGCACGGCGGGCGGCCGGCGTTGACGACCTCCAGGGCGCGCTTGGCGAACGCGCGCGCCTGGGGCCCGGTGAGCCGCACCCGGAGCATCGGCGGCCCGTTGACCTCGTCCTGGAGCAGCCGCTCCTCGGCCTCGGCGAGGTCCTCCTCGGACTCCGCCTCCAGCTCGACGAGGGCCTGCGCCTCCACGATCATGCGCTGCTCCTCGCCGTCCCAGGCGAGCGCCATGGTGCCGACGCGGAACTCCTCGTCCACCGGGACCTCCAGCGGCGCGGTGTCGGAGAGATCCGGGGGCGCGACGGCCGGCACCGGGGCGTTTCCGCCGGTGCGCCGCACCACCTCGTCCAGCAGCTCGTCTATCCGCTCGGCGAGCGCGGCGACCTGGGTCTTCTCAAGCGCGACGCTGGTGGTCCGGCCGCCCCCTGACGCCTGGAGGAAAAAGGTGCGGCGCCCGGGCAGCCCGACCGTGCCGGCGACGAAACGGTCCGGCGGGTCATAGAGGAACACCTGACGGGACAACGTCCTGCTCCATTTGGTTCGACGTGGTTTTCAGGGTTTTGGCTGTCGACTGCTGGGGTCGCGCGACCGCCCGGCCACGGCTGTGCACGGTTGGGCGGCGCCGCGGCACCACCCTACTGCGCTCGGCGATCACGGTGCTCCCGCGCCGCCGCCCACCTCCGCGTCCCCGGCCCGGTCTTCGTCCGTGCCACCGCCCACGTCCGCGCTCGTGTCTTCGGCAGCGCCGGCGCCCGCCTCGGCGCCCGCGTCGTCCTGCCGGGGCGCGAGGGAGCCGAAGTCGCCGGTGTCGCCGAGCCGCACGAGGAAGGGGCGCAGCCGGGTGTAGCGGACAGCGGTGACCGAGCAGGGCTCGACCGAGATGCGCTGGAAGAGATCCAGGTGCAGGCCGAGCGCGTCGGCGATGAGCGCCTTGATGACGTCGCCGTGCGAGCACATCAGGTAGACCGCGTCGGCACCGTGCTCCTCCTCGATCCGGGCGTTCCAGTCGCGCACCGCGTCGACCGCGCGCGCCTGCATGGCCCGCATGGATTCGCCGCCCGGGAAGGCGGCGGCGGAGGGGTGCTGCTGGACGACCTTCATGAGGGGCTCGTCGGCGAGCTCGGCGAGCTTGCGCCCGGACCAGTCGCCGTAGTGGCACTCCCCGATCCGCTCGTCGGTGTGCAGGGGCAGCTCGGGCCGGGCGGCCAGCAGCGGGGCCAGGGTCTCCCGGCAGCGCTGGAGCGGGCTGGTGACGGCGGCGGCGAGCGGCAGAGCGGCGAGCCGCCCGGGCAGGGCCTCGGCCTGGGCCGTGCCGCGCTCGTCGAGGGCGACGCCGGGCGTCCAGCCCGCGAGGACTCCCGCGGTGTTCGCGGTGGACCGGCCGTGCCGTACGAGGATCAGCGTGGGCATGCCTGCCACCCTACGGCCCCCGCGCCGCGCCCCCGGGGCAGGCCTCGGGGGCCGCCCGGAGGGCCTCCCCGTGCGCTTTTGCCGCAAGCGGGGCAGAATGCCCCGCGTGATCGTGGACTGTGCCATCTACCAGGACGGGCGGCGTACCGAGGGGCCCGCCGACTTCTCCGACGCCCTCGACCAGGCGAGAGCGTCCGGTGACTCGTTCCTGTGGATCGGCCTGCACGAGCCGACGGAGAAGGAGTTCGAGCTGGTCACCAGCGAGTTCGGGCTGCACCCGCTGGCCGTCGAGGACGCGCTGCGCGCCCACCAGCGGCCCAAGCTGGAGGTCTACGACGACTCGCTGTTCCTGGTGCTCAAGCCGGTCGAGTACGACGACACGGCGGACACCGTGACCGCCGGAGAGCTGATGGTGTTCGTCGGCGACTCGTTCGCGGTGACCGTGCGGCACGGCCAGGCCAATCCGCTCAGCGCGGTCCGCGAGCGCCTGGAGAAGACCCCCGAGGTGCTCCAGCACGGACCCACGGCCGTGATGTACGCGGTGTCCGACGCGGTCGTGGACCACTATCTGGACGTGGCCGACTCGCTCCGCGTGGACCTGGACGAGCTGGAGACGGAGGTGTTCGGCCCGTCGGGGGCGGTGGCGAACACGGCCGGGCGGATCTACGCCTTCAAGCGCCAGGTGCTCGAATTCCGGCGGGCCACGGGCCCGTTGGCGGATCCGATGGCGCGGCTCGCGGGCGCGGGGGTGCCGTTCGTGGACGAGGGGTCGCGTCCGTTCTTCCGCGACGTCAGCGACCATCTGACCCGGGTGAACGAGCATGTCGAGGGGCTCGACCGGCTGCTGTCGGACATACTCGCCGCGCATCTGGCGCAGATGGGTGTGCGGCAGAACGACGACATGCGGAAGATCTCGGCGTGGGCGGCGATGGCCGCGGTGCCCACGCTGATCGCCGGGGTCTACGGCATGAACTTCAAGCACATGCCCGAGCTGAGCCGGCCCTGGGGCTATCCGGCGGCGCTGATGCTCATGATCGTGGCGGTCTTCGGGCTGTACCGCTTCTTCAAGGGGCGCGGCTGGCTCTGACCGGCTGGCTCTGAGCGGCTGGCTCTGAGCGGCTGGCTCCGAGGGGGCGGCGCCGTGGCCGACCGGCCAGGAGCGGGGCGTACGCGGGCTAGGCGAACTCGGGGGCGGGCGTCGCGGGCCCGCCGAGCGCGTCCCGCCGCTCGGGCATCCGCAGCGCCACCATGCGCCGCCAGCCGCCGAGCCGCTCGAACACGTACAGGGCACGGATGCCCGCCGCCAGCAGCGCCGCCCTGGCCCTCGACCAGCCCAGGATGCGGCCCATGCGCGCCATCACAGCGAGGCCGACGTCGCGGTGGACCCGCGATTCGGCGAGCGCGCACTCCTTGAGGGCGCGCTGAATGGTCCGGCCGTGGCCGGCGGTGGCCAGGCGCAGCAGTTCCTCATGGCAATAGGCGAGGTGGTTGTCCTCGTCGCCCGAGATCATCCCGATCGCGCGGCCGAGGAACGGATCGTCCCCGAAGTACCGGCACAGCTGCGCCATCTGGCCGGCGGCCCGCTGCTCGGTGACCCGGCTGTGGGCGAGGTAGATGACGATGTCGCGCTCGGTCAGCGGCTCGTCGCGGCGCAGCTTGTCGTGGGCGAGGCCGATGCCGCGCGCTTCGAGCAGCATGGTGTAGTCGGTCTCGCCCGGGACCTCGACCGGGTCGAGACCGCGCCGGCGCAGCAGGGCGTTGAAGATCCTGCCGTGCTTGTCCTCGTCCGCGCCGTGCCGGGCGATCTTCGGGGCGAGGGCGCGCTGGCTCTCCGGCACGAGGGCGGCGATCCGTCCGTTCTCCCAGCCGCCCTGGGCCTCGCCGCTGGCGGCGATGGAGCAGAAGAGCCGGAACGACTCGTCGTTGTCGAGGATCTCCTGGAACAGCTTCTTCGCCGAGAGCATCTCCGCCACCTCCGTGCACGGCGTCGCACGACGTTCCGCGCAGCAAAAGTCAAATGCCGCGGGTCGGCGGCGGCAACAGATGGGCGGCCCGGCTGCGCCGGACGGACGAGTGGGAGGGCGCCGGGCCCGCGTAACCGCGCGGGCCCCGAGGCGTTGTGCTGAGTGACGGCCGTGGCGGGGAAGACACCCCGAGCCCCCACCACGGCCGTAGAACTCCCCGGCTTCCCCGGCCCAGCCGGTGTCCCCCCGCCGGAACGCCGCTAGGCCAGCCCGGCTCGCTCCAGGGCCTCGACGCCCGCGCGGAGGCCCGCGAGGCGCTCGTCGAGGGTGAAGCCCGACGGGGACAGCGAGAGCGTGGTGACCCCGGCCTCGGCGTAGGCCCGCATCCGGTCGGCGATGCGCTCGACGGGCCCGAGCAGCGCCGTGGAGTCGATCAGCTCGCGCGGGATGGCGGCCGCGGCGCCCTCCTTGTCGCCGGTCAGGTACTTCTCCTGGATCTCGGCGGCCTCCTTCTCGTACCCCATCCGCCGCGCCAGCTTGTTGTAGAAGTTCTGCTTCGCGCTGCCCATGCCGCCCACGTACAGCGCGGTGTAGGGGCGGAAGCGGTCCGCGAGGTCGTCGATGTCCTCGCCGACCGCCATCGGCACGGTGGGCACCAGGTCGAAGCCGTTCAGGTCCTTGCCGGCCTTCTCCCGGCCCGCGCGGATCGGGCCCAGGGTCGTCGCCTCGGCGTGCTCGGGCGCGAAGAAGACGACCAGCGCGCCGTCCGCGATCTCACCGGTCTGCTCGAGGTTCTTCGGGCCGATGGCGGCGATGTACAGCGGGATGTGCTCGCGCACCGGATGCACGGTGAGCTTGATGGGCTTGCCGGGGCCGCCGGGCAGCGGCAGGGTCCAGTTCTCGCCCTCGTGCGTCAGCCGCTCGCGGGACATGGCCTTGCGGATGATCTCCACGTACTCGCGGGTGCGGGCCAGCGGCTTGTCGAAGCGCACGCCGTACCAGCCCTCGGAGACCTGCGGCCCCGAGACGCCGAGGCCGAGCCGGAAGCGGCCCCCGGAGAGCGAGTCGAGGGTCGCCGCGGTCATCGCCGTCATCGCGGGCGTACGGGCCGGGATCTGGAAGATGGCGGACCCGACGTCGATGCGCTCGGTCTGCGCGGCCACCCAGGAGAGCACGGTGGCGGCGTCGGAGCCGTACGCCTCGGCGGCCCAGCAGACCGCGTAGCCGAGGCGGTCGGCCTCCCGGGCGACCGCGAGGTTGTCCGCGTCCATCCCGGCGCCCCAGTAGCCGAGGTTGATTCCGAGCCTCATGCCGCACCCCTTACCCATCAGTAACGTCCTTGTCGCCCGGACTCTAGCGCGCCGCGTCGGGGTACGTCAGGACCGGGTTATCCACAGGCCGAACACGGTTCGATCTCCGGCCAGTAATCTCAACGTTCATGGAGCTAAGGCACCTCGGCCGCACGGGCCTGCGCGTATCCCGGCTCGGGCTCGGCACGCTCACCTGGGGGCGGGACACCGAAGAACACGACGCCGCGGATCAGCTCAAGGCGTTCTGGGACGCGGGCGGGACACTCGTGGACACCGCCGATGTGTACGCGGACGGCGGCGCCGAGTACCTCCTGGGCCAGCTGATGGAAGGTCTGGTGCCGCGCCGCGACCTACAGATCGCCACCAAGGCGGGGAGCGTCCCCGACCCCGACCGCCGTTTCGACGGCTCGCGGGGCCACCTGCTGGCCGCGCTCGACGGCTCGCTCGCGCGGCTCGGCACCGACTATGTCGATCTGTGGCAGGTGCACGCCTTCGACCCGGTCACCCCGATCGAGGAGACGCTCCAGGCGCTGGACATCGCGGTCAGCAGCGGGCGGGCGCGGTATGTGGGGGTGTCCAACTTCTCCGGCTGGCAGCTCGCCAAGGCGGCCACCTGGCAGCTCGCCTCGCCCGGCGCGCACACCCGGCTCGCCAGCACACAGATGGAGTATTCGCTGCTCCAGCGCGGAATCGAGCGGGAGGTGCTGCCCGCCGCCCTGGACCTGGGCCTGGGCATACTGCCCTCCTCCCCGCTGGGCCGCGGGGTGCTGACCGGCAAGTACCGCCACACGACCCCGGCCGACTCGCGCGGCGCCTCCGGGCAGCTGGCGGCCTTCGTCGCCCCGTATCTCGACGAGGAGGCGAGCCGGATCGTCGAGGCCGTCTCCACCGCGGCAGACGGCCTGGCGACCACCCCGCTGCATGTGGCGCTCGCCTGGGTCCGGGACCGCCCGGGCGTCACCGCGCCGATCGTCGGCGCGCGGAACGCACAGCAGCTCAGGGCCGCGCTGTCAGTGGAGGCGCTTAGTCTTCCCGAGGAAATCTGCCGGGCGCTCGACGATGTGTCGGCGCCCGTGCACCGCTATCCCGATCAGGACTGGAGCACCCTGTGAGCACCGACCGCCTCGCCGGCGAGGCCGCCTCCGCACCCGAGGAGGAGCCCACCCCCGACACCCCCGCGGCGCGGACGGCTACCGACGCGGCCGACGGGGCCCCCGACAGCGGTGGCGACGAAAAGGGCGAAGCCCAGGCGGCGTCCGCCTCCGGCGCGGGAAGCGAGGAGCCCCCGGCCAAGCCGGCGGAGGGCGGCAAGCGGTCCGCCGCGGCCGAGGCGCTGGCCGCGGCGGTGCGGGCCGTGGAGAGCGGCGAGCGGTCGGCGGCCTCGTTCTTCAACGACGCACCCGCGGCCCGCCAGGGCGGTGCCGCGGCGCGAGCCGCGGGGGGCGGCGGGGCCCGCCCTGGCGGTGCCCGGGAGCGTGCGGGCGGCCCGGGGCCCGAGCGGCCCCGGTCGGCCGGGCCCGGCGGGCCCGCCGGAGGGCCGGGCGCCGGGCAGCCGGTCCGCACGACTGTCCCGCCCGGCCCGGTGCCGCGCCCGGCGGGGGACGTCCCCGGCGCCGGCGAGGTCCGGCAGGTGCTGGTCGAGGGCGGCGCCCCCGAGGCCCTGGCCGGTGCGGTCGCGGCCGCGCTGGGCGAGGGGGCTGCGGAGGTGTTGCGCGAGGACCCCTGGCAGCTGCTGGCCGTGCCCGGTGTGCGCCACGACCAGGCGGACGGCTTCGCCCGGGCCCTGCTCGGGCCGGACTGCGGGCCGGGGGACGAGCGCCGGTCGCAGGCGCTCACGGTCTGGCTGCTCGAGCGCGCGGCGCTCGAAGGGCACACCGCGCTGGAGTCCTCCGCGCTGCGCGCCGGGCTCGCCGAGCTGTCCGTGCCGGATCCGGACGCGGGGCTGCGTTCCGCGATCGCGGACGGCCGGGTGCTGGTCTTCCAGGACGCCCTCGACACCCCGGGGGCCGCCCGTCCGGCGGCCGGAGACGGGGACGGGGAGGACGAGGAGCGGCCGGTGCGGATCCTCCTGGGGCTGGACCGCTTCGCCCTGGCGGAGGAGAGCCTGGCCGACGGCCTGGCCCGGCTCGCCGGCACCTTCGCCGACCGGTCCGGCGGCCCGGCGCCCGATACCGAGGAGAGCGCGGCCGACGGCGAGTCCGGCGGCTCCGGTGACTCCGGTGACGGCGATGCGGAGGTGGGCGCGGGTGCCCCAGGCGCGGCCGACTGGGAGGCCGCGGCCGCCGCCGCGCCGAGCCCGTCCGCCGCGGAGCTGATCCGCGCGGTGGCGGACCACGGGCTGGTCGCCCACAGCGGCGGCGAGGCCGCCCGGGCCGAACCGGCGGCGCTCGTCGCCGCGGCCAGGTCCCTGGGGCTGCGGGCGTACGCGGCGGCGCACACCGAGGACGGCAGGCAGCGGCTGGCCGCGCTGGTCGACGCCGCCTCGGCGGTCACCGTCGCCGGGCTGCTCTCCGGTCACGAGGGCCCGGGCCGCGACGAGGACGGGGCGCTCGCGCTCGATCTGCTCGCCGTGCTGGACGCCCCGCAGCTGGACGTGGAGACCGCGGCGATGCTCGTGGAGTCGCTGCCGGACGGTGCGCGGCTGGTGCTGAGCGGGGACCCCGGTGTGCTGGGCTCGGCGGGCCCGGGCAAGGTCTTCGCGGATCTGCTGGCCGCCCGCCGCTGCCCCCAGCTCGTCTCCCGGACGCCGGACCCCGGGCCGATCGGCGAGCTGGTCTCGGGCATCGGGATCGGTGAGCTCAACCAGGTCGAGGCCCCCGGCAAGGAGGTCGTGATCGTCCCGGCGCGGGACGCGGGCGAGGCCGTGCACCGCGCGGTCCAGCTGGTCGCCGACTCGGTGCCGCGCGCGATCGGCGTGGAGCCGGAACACACACAGGTGATCACCCCGGGCCACGGCGGCGGCGCGGGGACCCGCGCGCTCAACGCCGCCCTGAAGGAGCGGCTGAACCCCGGCCCCGGCCGGTTCGGCGGCTTCGACCCGGGCGACCGGGTCGCCTATGTCCCGGCGCCGGGCCGTGCGCTGCCGGGCACGGTGGTCTCGGCGGATGCCGACGGTCTGCATCTGGACTGCACGGGCACCGCCGTCGTGGTGCCCCGTGAGCAGGTCGCCGACACGGTCCGCCTCGGCTGGGCGCTCACCGCCCACCAGGCGGCCGGGGCCCGCTGGCCGGCGGTGGTCGTGGTGCTGCCAGGCGACGCGGCCGCGGGTCTGACCAGGGCCTGGGCGTACACGGCCTTCAGCCGGGGCGAGCGCCATCTGTCCGTGGTGCACGGCGCCGAGGCGGCCCTGGCGCGGGCGGTGGCGGAGATCCCGGCGGCGGAGCGGACCACCCGGCTGCGGTCGCTGCTCCAGACGCAGCTCCCGTCCGCCGGGTAGGCCCTCACATGGAACGACGCCCCGTCCGCGGATTCGCCGGACGGGGCGTCCAAGGCGCCGTCCTGCGCGACGGGCGCCTCAAGCAGGTGCTCGGGGCTCAGCTCCCCGGGCCCAGCACCTCCAGGTCGTCCTCGTCGTCCAGCTCCTCGTCGAAGACCGAGCTCACATCGAAGCGGCAGACGACCTGCTCCGGATCCGGCTGGTCGAAGGGGGTGGCCAGCCACTCCCCCGGCTCGGGGAGCTCGTCCCCGGCCGCCACCCACAGGGTCGAGTCGCCCTCCTCCAGGCCGAACTCCTTGTGGCGGGAGGCGATCTCGTCCGGTTCGTACTCGCCGAAGATCACGCCGACGGCGGCCTGCACGCTGTCGCCGACGGCAGCCGCGCCGCCCGGCCCGCCACCGTCTCCGGGGCCGGCCCCGGTGCCCTGGTCCGGCTCGGCGACCCGCCGGGCCTGCGCGAGCAGGCGCTGCGGTTCGACGACCGCGTAGTCCCTGCGGATCAGCACGGTCAGTGCGCTCGGTTCCTCGGGCCCGGTATAGGCGGGCAGGGAGTCGTCCCCAGGGATCTCGAAGGGCGTCACCTCGTCGTAGGCGTCATAGAGCAGCTCGTCGTACACCTCGGCTGCCGCGGCCAGTTCGTTGAACGCGTCGTAGACGGCCCGGTCGTCCTCCCCGGACCGGCGTTCGACAGCGTCGAGGTGACGATCCAGTGCGGCTTTCACCGCTTCGGCGGCGGCGCGTACCTCGGCAGCGGATGGCTGCGCAGCATCAGACATAGTGCAGACGCTATCCGTAGCGGGCCTGGTCCCGCACAATAGATGCGATGCCGGAATACGAATTCTGTGACGTGTATGTGCCGCGCGGGGTCTCCCGCAAGGCCGCCACACGCCTGCTGACCGACCATGCCGAGTACGGACACTGGGAGCTGGACCGCCTTCGCCTGAATCCCGACGGCAGCCGCAGAGTGCGGTTGCGCCGCCGGATCATCCGCCAGCTCCGAGCCACGTGGTGAGCCGCTGACGCGCTGAGCGGGCCCCGCCGGTGTGCGGGGCCCGCTCGTGATCACGCCGGAGCGCGATGTTGCCGGTCTCAGTACCGGCTCAGTGCGGCCTCAGAGCCGCCTCAGTGCTGTCCGGCCCGCGCCCTGCGGTAGAGCACGGTGCCCGCGAGCAGCATGCCCGCGGCCGCCGGGATGGCCAGCGCGACCGGCCCGGCGCCGGTGTGCGCGAGCTGCTCACTGCCGGCCAGCTGGGAGCCCCCGAGGTGCGAGGAGGCGTCCACGCCGTTCGCACCGACCTGCTGGGCTCCGTGGTTCCCGCCGTGGCCCGCCGCGTGGCCGCCGCCGTTCCCCGGCGAGGAGGGCGTGGGCGTGTGGCCGCCCGGGTTGTTGTGCCCGGGGTTGTGCGGCTTCCCCGGGTCGTCCGGCTTCCCGGGGTTGCCCGGGTCACCCGGCTCGTCGGGGTTGCCCGGCTCATCGGGGTTACCGGGCTCGTCGGGGTTGCCCGGCTCCTCGGGGTCGTTCGGAACGGCGTCCACGACGCCGCCGCACTCGCCACCCATGTCGCTGTTCCCGACCGTGCCGACCCCGACGCCGTTACCGCAGACGTTCGCCGGCACATGGACCGGGACCTGGACGGCGTTGCCGGAGCCGACGCCCGACGAGCTCTCGGTGCCGCCCTCCGCGCTGGAGCCGCCCTGCTGGGAGCCCCCGGAGGCGCCCGTCTTGTTGCCGCAGCCGCTTCCCCCACCGCTGTTGAACACCCCGAGGACGGTCGCGGTGTTGCCACACACGTTGACCGGGACCTCGACGGGCGCCTGGATCAAGTTGCCGGACACCGCTCCCGGCGAGTGCGCGGCGCTGCCGCCGGCCCCCGTGTCCGCGTAGGCGTAGCCGCCGGTCACGGCAAGTACCCCGCCCGCCGCCGCGATGGTGATCAGGCCCTTTTTCGCAACCTGTCGCATAACTCTCTCGCTCCCCTGCCTTCCGTCCCGCGGTATGCGCACGGGCCGAATCGCCCGCCCCCCACCCGGGCCTCCCCGGAGCACCTCACCGGTCTCCGGGGCCACCCGGGATCGCACACCTCGGGACTGTGACTCCACGTCACATGATCGATGCAACGGCCCTGTTGGGGGCCGCACACCATGTAACGAGGAAGGAGCAATCGAGCTATGAAGCTACGACACCATTCACCCTTATTGATTCAGTCAGTATGTGTGATCGATTAGCCCATCCGGTCAGCAGGCGTCGATGAACCGGTCCAGCACCCTGACGCCGAACTTGAGCCCCTCCACCGGCACCCGCTCGTCGACTCCGTGGAACATGCCGGCGAAGTCCAGCTCCGGGGGCAGCTGGAGCGGCGCGAAGCCGAAGCAGCGGATGCCGAGGTCGTCGAAGGACTTGGCGTCGGTGCCACCCGAGAGGCAGTACGGCACGGCGCGGGCGATCGGGTCCTCGGCCTTGAGCGCCAACTGCATGGCGTCGACCAGCGCGCCGTCGAAGGTGGTCTCCAGGGCCTTGTCCGCGTGCACGTCCTCGCGCCTGACCCGCGGGCCGAGGATCCGGTCCAGGTCGGCCAGGAACTCCTCCTCGTACCCCGGCAGGAAGCGGCCGTCCACATGGGCCGTGGCCTGGCCCGGGATGACGTTGACCTTGTAGCCGGCGCCGAGCATGGTCGGCGCGGCGGTGTTCTGGAGCGTGGCCCCGATCAGCTTGGCGATGCCGCCGAGCTTGGCAAGCGTCTCGTCCATGTTCTCCGGGTCGAGCGGGGTGCCGAGCGCGTCGGACAGCTCGTCGAGGAAGGACCGCACCGTCTTGGTGACACGGACCGGGAACTTGTGCCGCCCGAGCCGCCCGACCGCCTCGCAGAGCTCGGTGATCGCGTTGTCGTTGTTGGTCATCGAGCCGTGCCCGGCGGTGCCGTCCACGGTCAGCCGCATCCAGTGCATGCCCTTCTGGGCGGTCTCGACCAGGTAGAGCCGCAGATTCTCGTTGACCGTGAAGGAGAAGCCGCCGACCTCGCCGATCGCCTCGGTCACGCCCTCGAAGAGGTCCCGGTGGTTGTCGACGAGGTGCCGCGCGCCGTACACCCCGCCCGCCTCCTCGTCGGCGAGGAAGGCCAGCACGATGTCGCGCGGGGGCTTGCGGCCGCTGCGCAGCCGGTCGCGTACGACCGCGAGCGTCATCGCGTCCATGTCCTTCATGTCCACCGCGCCACGGCCCCAGACGCATCCGTCCGCGATCTCGCCGGAGAAGGGGTGGTGGGTCCAGTCGTGGGCGTTGGCGGGGACGACGTCGGTGTGGCCGTGGATGAGCAGCGCGGGGCGCGAGGGGTCCTCGCCCGCGATCCGCGCGACCGTCGACGCCCGGCCCTGGTCCGACTCGAAGATCTGCGGCTCGAGCCCCACCTCGGCGAGCTTCTCCGCGACGTACTCGGCGGCCGCGCGCTCGCCCGGGCCCGAGTTGTCGCCGTAGTTACTGGTGTCGATCCGGATCAGGTCACGGCACAGGTCGACGACCTCGTCCTCACCACTGACCGTGCCGGTCGCCCTCGCGGCCGAAGTCGACTCGCTCACACTGCCTCCTCAAGGTTCTGCTGCCGTGCGGCACCCGCGCGCGGGCAGGGCCCGCGACAGGGGTCCTCCGCCATCCTCCCCCGCACACCCGTCCAGCCCAAGGCGGAAATACCGCCGTCACACCCCGTCCACACTTCCCGCGCCCCGGCCCGCCGCGGGGGCCGCCCGGGGCACGGGTACGCGTGATCGAGCACGTCCGGATGTTTGCTATGGTTTTCCCGTCGGAACGGCCCAGGGCCGGGCGGCAGACACCTTGTCCGGGTGGCGGAATGGCAGACGCGCTAGCTTGAGGTGCTAGTGCCCTTTATCGGGCGTGGGGGTTCAAGTCCCCCCTCGGACACTCACCATATGTACATGGTTATGAGGGTTGTGATTCAACGATCACAGCCCTCTTTCTTGTGTCGAATTTCTTGTGTCGAAGACTCTGCCCGTGGCGAATCTGCGGCGGGCAGAGAAATCGCATCCGGGGGTCTCCCGAGGTCAAGAGTGGAGTCGACGGCATCCCTGCCTCGACAAGGAGACCAGATGACTTCACTCACCACGCTCCCGCCCCGCGCGGAGGAGGGCGACACACCGCCCAGCCGCTTCGACGACCATCTCGCGGCACAGCTGCTCGCCCAGCGGATCATCCTCCTCGGCACACAGGTCGACGACGTGTCGGCCAACCGGGTGTGTGCGCAGTTGCTGCTGCTGTCGGCGGAGGACCCGCGCACCGACATCAGCCTGTACATCAACAGCCCCGGCGGGTCGGTCACCGCGGGCCTCGCCATCTACGACACCATGCGGCTCATCCCGAACGACGTCTCGACGCTGGCGATGGGGTTCGCCGCCAGCATGGGCCAGTTCCTGGTCACCGTGGGGACGCCCGGCAAGCGGTTCGCGCTGCCGAACGCGCGGATCATGATGCACCAGCCCTCAGCGGGCATCGGTGGCAGCGCCGCGGACATCGAGATCCAGGCGGAGAACCTCCAGTTCACCAAGAAGGCCATCGAGCGGATCACCGCCGAGCACACCGGGCAGGGCGAGGAGACGATCGCGCGGGACGGCGACCGGGACCGCTGGTTCACGGCCGAGCAGGCCAGGGAGTACGGGATCGTGGACCGGGTGGTGGAGTCGGTCGCCGACATCCGCCCGGCCGCGTCGCGCCGACGGATGGGGCTGTGACATGGGGTCGTACACGGTTCCCTACGTCATCGAGCGGACCGCGCAGGGTGAGCGGTCCTACGACGTCTTCAGCCGGCTGCTGAACGAGCGGATCATCTTCCTCGGCACCGAGATAGACGACGGGGTCGCCAATGTGGTCATCGCGCAACTCCTGCATCTGGAGTCGGCGAACCCCGAGCGCGAGATCTCGATCTATCTCAACTCGCCCGGCGGATCGTTCACTTCACTGATGGCGATCTACGACACGATGACGTTCGTGCAGGCGCCGATCTCCACGTTCTGCGTCGGTCAGGCGGCGTCGACGGCGGCGGTGCTGCTGGCCGGCGGGGATCCCGGGCGACGGTTCGTGCTCCAGCACGCGCGGGTGCTGCTCGGCCAGCCGGCCAGCGGCGGCCGGCAGGGAACGGTCTCCGATCTCAGCCTCGCAGCCAAGGAGATGGTCCGTATCCGCTCGCAGGTGGAGGAGGTCCTGTCCCGGCACACGCATCACGACGTGGCGACGCTGCGCGCGGACATGGACCGGGAAAAGGTGCTCACCGCCGAGGAGGCCGTCGCCTACGGGCTCGCCGACGAGGTGCTGAACCGACGGCTCGCGTTCGTCTGACCCCGCGCGGCCTTGGCCGAAGGCCGACGAACCGACGGCCGGTACGGCGGGGTTACGCCCCGTCGTACCGGCCGTCGGTTGGTTCGGTCAGGCGGCGAGGCAGAGGCCGTCGTACCGCGCCGTGGGCGACGTGCGGCCCCGGCCCATGCGGCTCCGGGCGTGCCGGGCCAGCTCGTCCTGGGCGAGCGAGAGCAGGTCGGCGAGGCCGAGCCCGAGGGCCTGGGCGGCGGCCGCGAGTACCTCGGAGGAGGCCTCCTTGCGTCCGCGCTCCAGCTCCGACAGGTACGGCATCGAGATCCGGGCCGTCTCCGCGACGTCCTTCAGCGTGCGCTCCTGGGCGAGCCGCTCGCGCCGCAGCGCACCGCCGACGAGGTCGCGCCACAGGGGTTCCCTCGGCGCGGGTGGCTGTGGGGCGCGGGTCGCCTCGCCGGAACCGGGCGGCGAGGTCTGCGGGCGCAGGGGGATGACGTGGGCTTCGTTCGGCGCATGAGTGCTCACCCCCTCAGCCTAGGGATCCGGGGCGCCGGGGGAAGGGAGCGGCGTTCTGCCCTGGGTGAAGCCGCGCGCGGGCGGACTATGACTCAGCAAGTGGCCCAGCGACGGATTCGTCCCTCGGCGGGCCGTTCGTATCCGGGGATGTGCATGGTCAGCCAGGTACCGTCGCCGAGACCGCGCACGAACCCGCCCTCCTGTTCACCAGGGAACTGCTCGGGGTACGCGACAGGCCCGATCGGCTCCAAGGTGTCGGTGCGGAGCAACAGATGTCGGCTCTTCTCGCCGTCGTGACGTCCGGCGACGAGCACCTGTTTCTGGTCCACGAAACAGGCGCCCTCGGTGAATTCCCAGTGATCCCATCGCCCGTCCTCGTTCAGCCGGATCTCGCTCCCCGCGAAGTCGCCCACGACGACGTCGTGCCAGGTACCGCCGAGCCAGTGGCGACCGTCGGGAGACACGTCCAGCGGGAACCAGCGCCCTCGGACGGGAGCGCTCTCGACGTTGTCGTGCCAGGCGGTCCAGCTGCCATCCGCTGCATGACCGTCGAAGTAGGCGAATCCCAGCCGGCTCCGATCGGGAGAGGCGATGATGTCCGTGGTCCCCCGGTAGCGGGATTCCGCTCTACCGGTGATCTGGGAGTCCGACATCCTGACCACCCAACGCTCGGCGTCGTCCACCCAGTTCTCGTCGGCGTACGGGCCGAGGACCGGCACGAAGGCCCACAACTCGGAGCCGTCGGAGCTGAACACTCCACAGGCCGGCACCGCGTCGCCGCCGGCATCGCCGAACGTGGGATATGTGGTGCGCCAGGCCACCCTTCCGGTCGAGTCGACGACCATCATGCGCTCGGTGCCCGCGAGAACCGCCCACCGGTGATCAGGGCTCACATCGACCCGGATGTCCCCATCCGGCTCCCGATACCGACGCGCCAGTTCCTCCGGGACAGGGAAGCGGGAGACGACCCGCAACGCACGGTCCAGCACCATGACCTCGCGGGCGCAGGGAACTGCCAGGAAGCCGTCCGTCAACAAGCGCACCGCGCCGCGTAGTGGTACGGACACCTCCGCGACCAGTTGCGCCCGCACCCCCGGGCCTAAGGAGGCATAAAGATCATCAGGCATGCGGGGAAGGGTACCTGCCCCACTCTCAGGGGGTGGACGGGACCGGGCACCGGCTCGACTCGGGCAAACGTTCTCATGCCGAACAAGCGTTCATTAACGGAATCTTTCGCCACGCTTCCGCATTCGAGGTGTAAAACCCGGGGAGCCTTTGGGCAGGCTCGGCTCCGATTGCACGGGAACCCCAAGCATGACGTGAAGCATCACAGCAAGCGAGTCCATGCCACACAACCTCAAGGCACATCAGTTTGTCTACTCCTTGTACAGGTTCGTCACGAATAGGTAGGTGGGCGTGGAGTTAGGGATTGCCCTCAGCGTCGTGTTGGTCGATGATCACCCCGTGGTACGCGCGGGCATCGCGGCCTGGTGTGCCGCCGCCCACGTGCCGATCAAGGTGGTGGCCGAGGGGTCGGACCTCTCGGTGGCCCTCTGCGGTCCGGGCCGGGGCGCGGACGTCGTGGTCATGGACCTGCTGTTGCAGAACGGGCGACCCGCGTACGAGGAGTTGCAGGTGCTGGTCGCGCAGGAGCGCAAGGTCGTCGTCTACACCATGCGGGACAGCCAGGAGGCGGCGTTGACCTGCATGGACCTGGGCTCGGCCACCTACATCACCAAGGCGGAGGGGCAGCGGCACCTGGTCAAGGCGATCCAGGCCGCCGCCGCGGACATCCCCTACACACCCCCGTCGCTGGCCGGCGCGTTCGGCAGCGACACCCGGCAGAGCCGCCCGGTGCTGTCCGTGCGGGAGGTGGAGGTGCTGGTGGAGTGGTTCCAGTCCGAGTCGAAGGCCATGGTGGCGAAGAGCCTGGGGATCTCGGAGCGCACGGTGAACACCTATCTGGACCGGGTGCGGATCAAGTACGCGAACGCCGGCCGCCCGGCGACCACGAAGGCCAAGCTGGTGGCCAGGGCGGTTCAGGACGGTCTGATCGCGCTGGACGAGCTGTGATCCGGCACGCGGCCTCCACGAGGAGACGGTCCTCCGCGCGGACCGTGCGCACCCGGATCCCGCTCGCGGCCGGCTCGGGCAGCCGATCCCGCAGCGCGTCCACCACCACGCCCACGCGTACCTGATTCTCGCCGCGCACCACGGTGACGCGCGCCGTCTGCCGGGCGGCGGCCAGTGCGGCGATGACCGGGTCCAGGAGCGCGCGGCGCAGCGGCAGCGGCAGTTCGAGGGGGTCGCCGCGGACGGCGAGCTGCACGGTGGTCCCGTTGCGCTCGGCGACGTCGATACAGGCCCGCATCTCGTGGACCAGCGGGTCGAACGTACAGTCGCTCTCCGCGAACAGCCGCCTCAGCCGGGCGGCTTCCAGCGCGCAGGCCCGGCGCACCTCGTCGTCCCGTGGGTCCAGGGAGCCGTTGGCGAGGCCGGTGAGCAGGGGCAGCACGGTCGTGTTCAGCTCGGCGTAGCGCCGGCGCTGGTCCGTCTGGATCTGGGTGGCGACGGCGATGCGGGTGCGCACCCGCTCCTGCACCTGGAGGGCCTCCCCGATGGCGGTGCTGCTGTTGAGCAGCAGCTTCGCGCCGGCGGCGATGGTCATCTGGAAGCAGCAGGCGGACAGTGCGCTCGCGGCCATGCCCGCGGCGATGGGCCGCGAGGGAACGTCGGCCGTCAGCAACTGGGCGGTGTTGACGGCCAGATGGCAGCCGATGAAGGCGCCGAACGCCATGGGTCCCCGGTGGCCGAGCAGGACGACGGCGAACCAGCCCACGAGGGTGAAGGACCAGTGGGAGGCGCCGACGAAGTACTGGCTCGCCGGCACCTGGGTGGTGGCGGCCACCGAGGCGGCGAAGGCGCCGGCCAGCGCCGTCGGCACCCAGCCGCGCGGCCAGGGGCGCCCGTCGAGGCCGAGGAGGACGCTGCCGCCGAGGATCACCGTGAGCAGTCCGTAGGCGGTCACGGGGACCCAGGGGTGCCGGTACTCCTCCAGGCTGCTCAGGAGGCCGGGCAGCGCGAGTCCGAAGTGGAGGGTGACCAGGATGACCAGTGCCCCGGCGCGGATGCCGCGGAGCTGGTGACGGGTGATCAGCTGACGCAGGTCCTCAGCCACGCGGCCACTCCAGACGTACCGTCGTGCCGCACCCCGGCCGGGACTCCACGGTGCCGCGGCCCCCGACGCTCGCCATCCGCCCGCGGATGGAACGCTGGATCCCGATCCGCTGGGCGGGAACGCGAGCGGTGTCGAACCCCACCCCGCTGTCGGTGATGGTCACGACCACGGTGTGGCGGGTGCGCACCGCCGTGACCCGCACGGCGCCCACCCCCGCGTAGCGCTCCACGTTGCGCAGCGCCTCGCCGAGGCCGCCGCGCAGCGCCGCCGCGGCGGGGCGCCAGACCGTGCCGAGATCCGGGTCGAACAGCGTGGTGGCCCGGAGAGGATGCGCGGCGACCTCGGCGGCCAGCTCGACGGTCAGGTCCACCTCCCCCGCGGCGGACTGCTCGGTGCGCAGTCGGACGAGGTCGCTCGCGGCCTGGGCGCGCAGCGTCTCCGGCCGCATCGACGCCCATGGCGCCGAGGCGATCAGCAGGGTCGCGCAGGCGGTGTCGTGGAGCGCGGCCAGGTGTTCCCGCTCCGCCGCGCACCGGGCCTCCGCCGCCTCGCCCTGCCGGCGCGCCCGCGCGGCCCGGTCGGCGGCCTCGTCGGCCGCCCGGCTCTCACCGAACACCAGTCGGACCACGGCCTGGGCCAGGACGATGTTCACCAGCACCCAGCCCAGGCTGTACGCGACGTCGGTCAACTCCTGGTGCGGGTGCAGCGTGGCGCCCGCCAGGTCGGCGCAGCACAGCCAGAGCGTCGCCAGAATCGCGACGAGGGGCGGCTGCATGAGCTGGTAGGCGACGGCCGTGAAGTTGAGGGACACCAGGATCCAGGTGCTGCCGTGGTCGGTCGGCGCGTCGGGGACGGTGAGCCGCTGGCTGAGACACAGCGCGGTCATGACCGCCAGGTCGAGGGCGAGCAGCCGCCCGGGCCGTAACGTCGAGGCGTTGGCGAGCCACAGGTGGATCCAGCTCCAGGCGAACGCGGCGGACGCGATCGCCGCTGCGACCGCCATCTTCCCCGCCTCCATGCCCACCACGGCCAGCACCGCGCAGGCGCTCATCACCCCGGCGCGGCCGTAGAGCGCCAACTGCCGGTTGAACGCCACGTATTCGCGCGCCCAGGGTCCCGATGACTCGGGTAAGCGCCTCAGGCCCGGCAGCTGGACGCGGAGCGGAAGTGAGGGAAGCGGCATGGGTCATCCATCCTCGGCGACCGTCTGTGTGACACGGCGATGGCGGGAACCTCACGATCCGTGAGGGAGGGAACCTCTTTTGTCGTCGTTTTGTCGGTCGAACGACCCTCACACCGCATGACCCTGCGCGTCTACGCTGGACCAGGCGCAGCGGGTCCGGGGGAGCAGGTCGGGGCGATCTGCCATCTCACCCATGTCGGGCCCCCACAAGACCTTGGTGAACAAGGAGTTTGTCACACATCGGCGCGCTTTCACCTCATGCCAACCTTCTCTTGAAATGTATAGCGAAGGGAATGCAGTCGCTTATGCCCACATCCGCACCCAATGCCATCCTGCGCGGGGGTCCCACGCAGCTGACCGATCAGTCGTGCGCGCGGTATGTCCACGACACCGACTCGACCTTGAAGCTCCTCGTCGGCAACGCCTACGAACACTTCCGGCCCACAGCTCGGTTCGAGGAGCACCAGGGGCAGCACCTGCGGGTCTTCGAGTGGATTCGCCGGACCTACGTCGCCGAATGACCCGGGGCCCGGAATCATCGCCGGTGGGCTCGCCCGCGCCGTGCGCGGGAGGCCCCCGGCGAGTTCGGGCCGGCCGACCGGGCGGACGGACAGCCAGACGGGCGGACGGGGCCGGGGCCCGGGTCACCGCCGGCCCGCTCCGTCAGGTCGAGGCGAGCACGGTGTGGCGGAGCTCTCTGAGCTTCCGCCCGGGTTCGAGCCCCAGCTCACGGTCGAGGACGCGCCGGGCGGACTCGTATATGCCGAGCGCCTCGGACTTCCGGTCGGAGCGGTAGAGGGCCAGCATCAGCTGGCCGTAGAACGTCTCCCGGAGCGGGAACTCGTCGACGAGGGACCGCAGCCGGCCGACCAGCTCCTGATGGCGGCCCAGTTCGAGCTGGGCCTCCGCGGACATCTCCGCGCACTCGATGCGCATCTCGGCGAGCCGCTTGAGGAAGCCCGCCATGATCGGCCCCGGCTGGACATTGCCGAACGCCGGGCCCCGCCACAGCGCCAGGGCCTGCTCGAAGCGGGCGGCCGCCGCCGCGGGCTCCCCGCCCCTGAGGCGCTTGCGGCCGTCCGCGACCAGACGCTGGAAGACATCGAAATCACATTCGCTCGACGCCCGGCGCAGCATATATCCACCGGGACGCGTGACGATGGGATCCGGCTGGCCGGGCCGGCTCAGGAACTTGCGGAGCCGCGAAATGCAGACGTAGATGCTCGCGGTGGTCCGCCGCGGGGGCAGCTCGCCCCAGATCTCCCTCGTGAGCTGATCCGCCACGACAACCTGATCCGAGCGGATCAGCAGAACCGCGAGAACCGTGGCGAGTTTCTGCGCTCTGAGCAGTGAACTGCCCTTTTCATCGACGACGTGGAGAGGTCCTAAAATCTCGTACCGCACTGAATTTCCCCCTGTACTCGGTCGGCACTGAATTTACCTCGGCGTTACTCCGCACCACTTCGCCGGCTAGGCGGCTTCGAGCTCCGGCGCATCGACGAGCACGGCGTGATGCAGCCGCTTGAGAGTGGCGGACGGCTCCAGCCCGAGTTCCTCCCCCAGGACCGTCCGCGCCGACTGATAGACGCTCAGGGCGTCCGCTCTGCACCCCGAACGGTAGAGCGCCAGCATGAGCTGCCGGTAGAACGCCTCGTGCAGCGGAAGCTCCTCGATCCGCGCATAGAGATAGCTGACGAATTCACGGTGGCGGCCGATTTCCAGGCCGGCGTCCACGAACGACTCGACACATTCCAGCCGGGCCTGCTCGGCCCAGCACACGAAGCCGTTGACGATGGCCCCGTCACGCAGGTCCTCGAGCACCGGGCCGCGCCAGAGGTCGAGCCCCTCCTCGTACGCCTCGCACGCCTCCTGGGTGCGCCCGGCCCGCCGCGCGGACCGGCCCTGGCGCACCAGGTCCTGGAAGACGTGGAAGTCCAGTTCATCCGCGCCGAGACGCAGCACATAGCCGCTGCGCGCGGTCACGATGGGGCTCTCGGTCCGGTCGGCGGAACGCCTGAGGAACTTGCGGAGCTGGGACACATAGACGTGGAGCGTGGCCACGGCCTGACGCGGTGCGCGAGTACCCCAGATCTCCTTCACGAGATCCTCACTGCTCACCACGTCGTCCGCACGCACCAGCAGAGCGGCCAGCAGCACCTCGATCTTCCGGGCGCTGAGCGAGGTCGTGGACGTGCCGTCCACGACGCGCAGCGGGCAGAGTATCTCGTACCTCATGACGCGCGACCCCCCGCCGTGGTCGGCGCCACGCCGGCCCTGGGGCACTCACCATTGCGTTCGAATTTGGTCAGCATTCGAAATTCACCCCGATTTTATGTTCGAACCTGTCGACCATACACAAGACGGCCCGAAGCCTTTATGGTAGCGCTTCGGACCTCAGTGGTGACGTCTTACCCACGCCGTGGACAGCTTAGCCAGAACGAAGCCACGTCTGCACTTTACACGCGGATACAACATTGCCCCCAGTTCGATATTGGCGTCGGGTGAGAGTGGGCTTCTCGGCTATGAAGATCGACGGACGCTTTGCGATCGGCGGGTGCGCTGAATCATCGTGCACCACTGCGGCCGGCGCCGGGGACGCCGATTGGCGCTGACGGCGGAACAATCGGCAACAGCGCTCGCAGAGAAAACAGCATCGCCGCATCCTAACGGCGCACGGCGCGGCAGTGTGAGGGTCGATCTACCGACAACCAAATGGGCATATACGGCGATTCATCGACCAGTGACCGTCGCCGCCCCGGCTGCTCGGGCCGCGATCACCTGGTGTCGGGCCCCGGTGCGGCAGATCATCGACGCGATCTTTACCCTGGCGCGGTCAACCCCGCAGTCAACCCGCCCGGAGTGCTTTCGGTTAGATCAACTTTAGGCCGGATTCCCAGAATGAACACCGTTCGGGGCATGTCGCGAGCCATAACCAGCGGTTTTGCAATTCAGGTATGGGGGTTTCATGGCCGGGAGCAGCCCGACCCGCTCACCGCAGGCGAACTCTCCCGTCGCGATCGTGGGCCTGGCCTGTCGACTGCCGAACGCCCCCGACCCGGAGGCGTTCTGGGGTCTGCTGAGCACGGGCGGGAGCGCCGTCGTTCCCGTACCGGCCGGCCGCCTGCCCGCGCGGCCCGGCTCCGCGCCGTACTTCGCCGGGCTCCTGGAGCGCGTCGACACCTTCGACGCGGGGTTCTTCGGCATCTCGCCGCGCGAGGCCGTGGCGATGGATCCACAGCAGCGGCTGATGCTCGAACTGGCCTGGGAGGCCATGGAGGACGCCGGTTTCGGCCCCGACACCCTGGCGGACGGCCGCACCGCCGTGTTCACCGGCGCCATCTGGGACGACTACGCCACGCTCCTCCACCGGCAGCGGCCCCATGACATCACCCGTCACACGATGACGGGTCTGCACCGCGGCATCATCGCCAACCGGATCTCCCACCGCCTGGGCCTGCGCGGCCCGAGTCTCACGGTGGACGCGGCGCAGTCCTCCGGGCTGGTCGCCGTGCACCTGGCCTGCGAGAGCCTGCGCCGGGGGGAGGCCGACCTGGCGCTGGCCGGCGGGGTGAACCTGATCCTCGCCGAGGAGAGCATGCGGGTGGCCGAGGCCCAGTTCCAGGGCCTCTCACCGGACGGCCGCTGCTACACCTTCGACGCGCGCGCCAACGGCTTCGTACGCGGCGAGGGCGGCGGCATGCTGCTCCTCAAACCGCTGGCCGCGGCCGTCAGGGACGGCGACCCGGTGTACTGCGTGATCGAGGGCAGCGCCGTCAACAACGACGGCGCCACCGACGGGCTGACCCGGCCGAGCGCCGAGGCGCAGACGGATGTGGTGCGGCAGGCGTGGCAGGCGGCCGGAGTGGCACCCGCCGAACCGCAGTACGTCGAACTCCACGGCACCGGCACACCCGTCGGCGACCCGATCGAGGCCGCCGCGCTCGGCGCCGCGCTCCGGGGGCGGCGCCCGGCGGACACCCCGCTGCGGGTCGGCTCGGTCAAGACCAACGTGGGCCACCTGGAGGCCGCCGCGGGCATCGCGGGGCTGCTGAAGACGGCCCTGAGCATCCATCACCGGCGGCTTCCGCCGAGTCTCAACTTCGCCACCCCCAACCCGGACATCCCGCTGGACGAGCTCGGCCTGCGCGTCCAGACCGAGCTCGGGCCCTGGCCGGACGAGCGGCGACGGCTCACCGCCGGGGTCAGCTCCTTCGGCATGGGCGGCACCAACTGCCATGTCGTCCTGGCCGAGCCGCCCGCCCCGGCCACGGCATCGGCGCGGCCGACGCCGCCACCGCCCGGGGACGCGTCCGCACGCACCACCCCGCCCGTCACGCCGTGGGTCGTCTCGGCGGCGAGCGCGGAAGCCCTGCCGGCCCAGGCCGCCGCGCTGCGCGAACACCTGCGCGCCCACCCCGGGCTGCACCCGGTGGACGTCGGCCACGCGCTCGCCACGACGCGGACGGCGTTCCCCCACCGGGCCGTCGTCCTGGGCACGGGCCTGGGCCTGGGCCCGGGCCCAGGCACGGGCAGGGGCACGGGCACGGGCACGGGCACCGACGGCGGTGAACTCCTCGGTCGTCTCGACGCACTGGCCGCCGGGGCGGAGGCGACGGGGGTGTTCCGTGGCCGCGCGGGCGGCGGCCGGGTCGCGTTCCTGTTCAGCGGCCAGGGCAGCCAGCGCCCCGGCATGGGCCGCGAGCTCTGCGCGGCGTACCCGGTCTTCGGCGCCGCGCTGCGCGACGTGTGCGCGCATCTGGACCCCTGGCTCGACACCCCGCTGCTGGACGTCATGTTCGCCGAGGCGAGGCCGGGTGCCGAGGCTGCGCTGGACCGGACCGAGTACACCCAGCCCGCGCTGTTCGCGTTCGAGGTGGCCCTCTACCGCCTGGTGACGTCGTGGGGCCTCACGCCCGACCATCTGATGGGCCACTCGGTCGGCGAGATCACGGCCGCGCACGTGGCCGGGGTGTTCTCGCTGCCCGACGCCTGCGCGCTGGTGGCGACCCGGGGCCGCCTCATGCAGTCGATCGCCGTCCCGGGGGCGATGGCCGCCTGGCAGGCGACCGCCGAGGAGGCCGGGCACGCACTGGAGGCACACGGCGGACGGGTGGGCCTCGCGGCCGTCAACGCACCCGCCTCCGTGGTGGTCTCCGGCGACCGCGACGCCGTGGTGGCGGCCACCGCCGCGTGGCGGGAGCGGGGCCGCAAGGCCACCGTGCTGAAGGTCAGCCACGCCTTCCACTCCCCGCACCTGGACGGCGTGCTCGGGGAGCTGCGCGCGGTCGCGGCCGGGCTCACCTTCGCCGCGCCCGCCATCCCCGTCGTGTCGAACGTGACCGGCCGGCCGGCCACCGACGCCCAGCTGCGCTCGCCCGACTACTGGGCCGACCACGCGCGGCAGGCCGTGCGGTTCGACTCCGGTGTGCGGGACTTGTGCGACGCGGGGGTCACCACCTTCCTGGAACTCGGCCCCGACGCCTCGCTGACGGGCATGGCGCGGGAGAGCGCCGCGGCCTGGGCGGGCGACGCGCCCCGGCCGGCGGCGGTGGCGGTGCAGCGCCGCGAACGGCCGGAGGCGCACAGCTTCGTGGCGGCGATGGCCCAGGCGCACGTACGAGGCGTGGCCGTCGACTGGGCGGCGGGCTTCGCCGGGCACGAGCCCCGGCGGGTGGCCCTGCCGACCTACGCCTTCCAGCGCGAACGCCACTGGCCCGACGGCACCTTGAACGACGCCCTGGACGAGGCTCCGGCTTTGTCATCGGGTTCAGGTGCCACCCCCCACTCCACTCCGGCCGACACCTCCGCCGACAATGGAGGCTCCCCCGGCGAGCCGCTCGCCCTCGTCCGTACGCACGCGGCCCTGGTGCTGGGACACGACAGCCCCGACGGCATCGACCCGAGCCTGACCTTCAAACAGCTCGGCTTCGACTCGCTGGCCGCCACGGAGCTGAGCGAACGCCTCAGCGCGGCCACGCGGATCCCCCTGCCCGCCACCCTCACCTTCGACCACCCCACGCCGAACGCCGTGGCCGCCTGGCTGCGCGCGGCCCGCGAGGGGCGGCCGGCCAACACCCCCGTCCCCGCCCTCACCCCGACGCGCCGGTCGGCCACGGCCGACGACCCCATCGCCGTGGTGGCCGTCAGCTGCCGCTACCCGGGCGGGGCCGACTCCGGCGAGGCGCTGTGGCGGCTGGTGGACGAAGGCACCGACGCCGTGGGCGAGTTCCCGGGCGACCGGGGCTGGGACCTGGCCGAGCTGTTCGGCCAGGACCCGGACAGCAACAGCGGCAGCGGCGGCAGCGCGACGGGCCGGGGCGGCTTTCTCCACGACGCGGGGGACTTCGACGCGGAGTTCTTCGGGATCAGCCCGCGCGAGGCGCTGGCCATGGATCCGCAGCAGCGCATCCTGCTCGAACTCTCCTGGGAGCTGCTGGAACGGGCCGGCATCCCCCCGACCTCGCTGGGCGGCAGCGCGACCGGCGTCTTCGTGGGGGCGACGGCCGTGGACTACGGACCACGGCTGCACGAGGCCAGCGCCGAGATCGACGGGCATCTGCTGACCGGCTCCACACCGAGCGTGGCCTCCGGCCGGGTGGCCTACACCCTCGGCCTGGAGGGACCGGCGCTCACGGTGGACACGGCGTGTTCGTCGTCGCTGGTGGCGCTGCACCTCGCCGCGCAGGCGCTGCGGCAGGGCGAGTGCGACCTGGCGCTCGCGGGCGGGGCCACGGTGATGGCCACGCCCGGCATGTTCACCTCCTTCTCCCGGCAGCGCGGCCTGGCCCCGGACGGGCGGTGCAAGCCGTTCGCCGCCGCGGCCGACGGCACGGGCTGGAGCGAGGGCGCCGGGCTCGTCCTGCTGGAACGCCTCTCCGACGCCCGCCGCAACGGCCACCAGGTGCTCGCCGTCATCCGTGGCTCGGCGGTGAACCAGGACGGCGCGAGCAACGGCCTCTCCGCCCCGAACGGCCCCTCCCAGCAGCGCGTCATCCGCCAGGCCCTGGCCACGGCCGGGGTGGACCCGGCGGACGTGGACGCGGTCGAGGCCCACGGCACGGGGACCACGCTGGGCGACCCGATCGAGGCACAGGCCCTCCTGGCCACCTACGGGCAGAACCGCCCCGAGGACCGGCCCCTGTGGCTCGGGTCCATCAAGTCCAACCTTGGCCACACCCAGGCGGCGGCGGGTGTCGCGGGTGTCATCAAGATGGTGATGGCCCTGCGCCACGGCCGACTACCCGCCACCCTGCATGTCGACGCGCCCAGCCCGCACGTCGACTGGGCCACCGGAAACGTCCGCCTCCTCACCGAGGCCACCCAGTGGCCCGACACCGACCGGCCCCGCCGCGCCGCCGTCTCCTCCTTCGGCATCTCCGGCACCAACGCCCACCTCATCCTCGAACAAGCCCCCGAACAGCCCGAACTGCCCCCGACGGAGACCCCTTCCGAGGGTGGCGTGGTGCCCTGGGTGCTGTCCGCGCGTACCGCCGAGGCGCTGCGCGCCCAGGCCGGGCGCCTGGCCGAGTGGGTGTCCGACGGCGCCTCGCCCTCCCCGGTGGACGTGGGGTGGTCGCTGGCCACCACGCGGTCGCCGGACCGGCACCGCGCCGTGGTCAGCGGCGCGGACCGGGACGAGCTGCTGTCCGCGCTGCGAGCGGTGGCGGACGGACCGCCGGCCGCCGCCGTCTCCGCGGGGGCCGCGCCGGGCCCGGTCATGGTGTTCCCCGGGCAGGGTTCGCAGTGGCGCGGCATGGGCGTGGAACTGCTGGACTCCTCCCCCGTCTTCGCGGCGCGCGTCGCCGAGTGCGAGGCGGCGCTCGGCGAGTTCGTTGACTGGTCGCTCACCGCCGTGCTGCGCGGCGCGCCGGGGGCGCCGGAGCCGTCGCGGGTCGATGTCCTCCAGCCCTGCCTGTGGGCGGTGATGGTGTCGCTCGCCGCCGTCTGGGAGAGCTTCGGCGTGGCGCCCGCCGCGGTGGTCGGACACTCGCAGGGCGAGATCGCCGCCGCCTGTGTCGCCGGGGGCCTGTCCCTGCGGGACGGCGCCCGGGTGGTGGCGCTCCGCTCCCGGGCCCTGCGCGCGCTCGCCGGCCACGGCACCATGGCCTCGGTCGCGCTGAGCGCCGAGGAGGCCGAGCGCTTCCTCGCGGACCGGGGCGCGGCGGCCGCCGAGGTGACGGTGGCGGTGTTCAACGGGCCGTACTCCACGGTGGTGTCGGGGCCCGCCGACCAGGTCGCCGCGGTGGTGGCCGCGTGTGAGGCGGCCGGCCACCGGGCCCGGACGATCGACGTGGACTACGCCTCGCACGGCCCGCAGGTCGACCGGCTCGCCGACACGATCCGCGCCGACCTGGCGGCCCTCGCGCCGCGCGCCTCGGGCGCCGCCTTCTACTCCGCCGTCACCGCCGCCCGGCAGGCGACGGAGGAGCTGGACGCCGACTACTGGTTCACCAACCTGCGGCAGCCGGTGCGGTTCGCACCGGCGATCGACACCCTGCTGGACGCCGGATACCGCGTGTTCATCGAGGTCAGCCCCCACCCGGTGCTGATTCCCGCGCTGCGGGAGTGCTTCGAGGAGGCCGATGTCGCCGCGGCCACCGTGCCGACGCTGCGCCGGGACCAGGGCGGCCCGGATCAGGTGGCGCGCGCGCTGGGTGACGGCTTCGCGGCGGGGCTCGCGGTCGACTGGAGCCGCTGGTTCGCCGACGGCGAGCGCCGCCGGCCGCGTACGGTCGCGCTGCCCACCTATCCGTTCCAGCGGCGGCGTTACTGGCTGACGCCGGACCAGGGCCGCCGCGAGCGGCTGGCCGCCGGGGCCGGGACCCGCCCGGCCGGACACCCGCTGCTGTCCTCGGCGGTCGAACTGGCCGACGGCGGCCTGGTGCTCAACGGACGGCTGCCCGAGGACACGGCCTGGCTCAACGGCCACACCGTGGCGGGTGTCGGGCTGGTGCCAGGCGCAGTCCTGGTCGACTGGGCGCTGCTGGCCGCCGACGAGGCGGGCGGGGCATCGCTGGAGGAGCTGCTGCTGCGTGCGCCGCTGGAGCTGTCGGGGGCGCCCGGGGGCGTGTTGGCGCAGGTCGCGATCGCGGCGCCGGACGAGTCCGGCCGCCGTGGGATACGGATCTCGTCCCGGCCCGCCGACGTCGGTGGGGAATGGATGTGTCACGCGGTGGGGTCGCTGGTCCCCGGGGGCCGGTCCGGCCCGGCGGCGGCCGGGACGCCGGTCGTCCCGTGGCCGCCCGCGGGCGCCGAGGCCCTGGATCCGGCGGAGCTGTACGAGCGGGCCGAGCGGCGCGGCTACGGCTACGGGCCCGCGCTGCGCGGCGTACGGGCGCTGTGGCGGGACGGCGCCGACCTGGTCGCCGACGTGGCGCTGCCCGACGATGCCGGTGAGAGCGGTGAGGGCGGTGAAGGTGGCGAGGACACGGCCGGGTTCGGCATCCACCCGGTGCTGCTGGACGCCGCGTTGCAGCCCGCGCTGCTGACCGCCCCCGACGACGCTGAGGCCCGGGTGTGGCTGCCGTTCGCGTGGAGCGGGGTCCGGCTGTGGGCGACCGGGGCGCGCGCCGTGCGGGTCCGGCTGTCGCCGTTGGACGAGGACAGCGGGGATGTCGAGGACGAGCGCGAACTGCGGATCGAGGTGTCCGACCCGGCCGGGGCGCCCGTGCTCAGCGTCGCGTCGGTGGTGCTGCGCCCGCGCGGCGTACGGCAGATGCGCGAGGCGAGCGGGGCCGCCGCGGGTGGTCTCTTCGCCGTCGGCTGGACCGCGGTGGCCCCCGCGGAGCCCTCCGGCGCCGAGGACGACCCAGGGCGGGTGGCCATGTTGGGCGAGGCGCTGACGGAGTCGGAGTCGGAGTCGGCCGAGGCGAACGCCGATCGGTACGCGGACCTTCCGGCGCTGCTGGCCGCGCTGGACGCCGGAGCGCCCGCGCCGTCCTTGGTGCTGTGGCGGACACCGGCCGCTCACCCCGGGGCCGCCCCGGACCAGGCGGCACTGTCCGCCGTACGGGGCGTCGCGGCGCTGCTGCGCGGCTGGTGTGCCGAGCCGCGGCTGGCGGTCAGCCGACTCGCGGTGCTCACCCGGGGCGCGGTGGCGCCCGACGGCACCGAGGGCGATCCGGTGGACCCGGCCGCGGCAGCGGCCTGGGGATACGCGAGCGGTGTCCAGGCCGAACACCCGGGCCGCTTCGTACTCATCGACACGGACACCGACACCGGCATCGGCGCCAAGGCGGGTCCGGCGGCCGTGGCGCGGGCGGCCGCGCTCGACGAGCCGAGGGTCGCGCTGCGCGGGGACACGCTGCTCGCGCCACGCCTGACGCGCTCCGCCGCGGCGCCGGGCGACGGGGCGTTCGACCCGGAGGGCACGGTCCTCGTCACGGACGACGCCGGAAGCCCGCTCGCCGAGGCCGTCGCCGAGCATCTGGCCCGCACCGAAGGCGTCCGGCGACTGCTGCTGGTCCGCTTCGGCGGCGCGGAGAGTACGGACGAGGGCGGGAGCGGTGAGGAGCGGTGGGGTGCGCGGGTGCGCGTGGTCACGGTCGACCCGCTCGACACCGCCGCGCTGGAACGGGTGGTGGCGCGGGTCGAGCCGGCCCATCCGCTGACCGGAGTCGTCCACGTCGCGGGGCTGTCCGCCACCGTCGAATCGACAGAGGACACAGTACGAGAGTGGGCCGCGGTGGCCGGGGCGGTGTCGGCGTTGCACCGGGCCACCGCCGGACTGCCGTCGGTCCGGTTCGTCACCCTGTCGGACGCCGCCGTGACCTGGGGCGGACCGGTGTCCCCCGAACGGGCCGCTGCCGGTGCGTTCTGCGACGCCGTGATGGCGGCGCGGCGCCGGGCCGGGCTGCCCGGCCTCGCGGTGGCGTTCGGGCCGTGGGCCGCTGCCGTAGGTGCCGATGCCGGTTCCGGGGCGGGTTCCGGTGCGGGCTCCGGCGGGCGCTGGGCGGGGGTGCTCGGCGCGGACCGCGGGTCGGCGCTGCTCCGGGCGGCCTGCCACGCCGACCGCCCCGGGCTGGTGGTGGCCGACATCCGGGTCCGGGCCCTGGCCGCCCGTCCCGCCCATGAGTTGCCGACCGCGCTGCGCGCACTCGCCGTGGGTGCGGGTGACCGGGCGCCGGTCCGGCCGGTGGCCGCGGCCCCGGGCCGCACCGCCGACCTGACGAGCCGGCTGGTCGGCCTCGGGCCCGCCGAACGGCGCCGCGCCGTCCTGGAGCTGGTGCGCGACCACGCCGCCGCGGTGCTCGGGCAGGGCGACCCCAAGGCCGTACGCGGCGACTCGTCGTTCAAGGAGCTGGGCTTCGACTCGATGACCGCCGTCGAGCTGCGCGACCGGCTGGTGGCGGCCAGCGGGCTGCGGCTGCCCGCCGCCGTCATCTTCCGGCACCCCACGCCGGAGGCGCTGGCCCGCCGTATCGAGCAGCAGCTCGCTCCCGACACCCCGAACAGCGCACAGGACACTCCGCACAACGGCAACGGCAACGGAACCACGCTCGACGCCGCGGACAAGCTGGCGTCCGCCACGGCCGCCGAAATCCTCGACTTCATCGACAACGAGCTCGGCGTGCTCTCCGACGCACGTCCGCGCCCCTCCCACTGAAGGCAGGTGACGACATGGTCAGCGAAGAGAAACTGGTCGAGTACCTGCGCCGGGTCACCACCGAGTTGCACGACGCCAGGACCCGTCTGCGGGAGCTGGAGGAGGGGGAGCAGGAGCCGGTCGCGGTCGTCGGCATGGCCTGCCGCTTCCCCGGCGGGGTGCGGTCCCCCGAGGACCTGCGGCGCCTCGTGCTGTCGGGCGGCGACGCGATCGGCGACTTCCCCACCGACCGCGGCTGGGACCTGGACGGCCTCTTCCACCCGGATCCCGCCAACTTCGGCACCAGCTATGTGAGCCAGGGCGGCTTCCTGCACGATGTCGACCGTTTCGACGCGGGGTTCTTCGGGATCAGCCCGCGCGAGGCGCTGGCGATGGACCCGCAGCAGCGGCTGCTCCTCGAACTGTCGTGGGAGGCGCTGGAGTCCGCCGGGGTGGTGCCCGGCGCCCTGCGCGCCAGCCGGACCGGCGTCTACGTGGGGGTGTCCAGCGAGGACTACATCTCCGGCCTGCCGCGGATCCCGGAGGGCTTCGAGGGCTACGCCACCACGGGCAGCCTCACCAGCGTCATCTCCGGCCGCGTCGCGTACACCTTCGGCTTCGAGGGACCCGCGGTCACCGTGGACACCGCGTGCTCGTCGTCGATGGTGGCCATCCATCTGGCGGGGCAGGCCCTGCGGCAGGGCGAGTGCTCCCTGGCGCTCGCGGGCGGGGTCACCGTGCTGTCCACGCCGCTGATGTTCACCGAGTTCTGCCGGCAGCGGGCGCTGACGCCCGACGCCCGGTGCAAGCCGTTCGCGGCCGCCGCCGACGGCACCGGCTTCTCCGAGGGCGCCGGCGTGCTGCTGCTGGAGCGGCTGTCGGACGCGCGGCGCAACGGACACCGCGTCCTGGCCGTGGTGCGCGGCTCGGCGATCAACCAGGACGGCGCGAGCAACGGGCTCACCGCGCCCAACGACGTCGCCCAGGAGAACGTGATCCGGGACGCGTTGACGCGAGCCGGCCTGTCCGGCGCGGACGTGGACATGGTCGAGGCGCACGGGACCGGCACCCGGCTGGGCGACCCCATCGAGGCGGAGGCGCTGATCGCCACGTACGGGGCGGACCGCCCGGCGGACCGGCCGCTCCACCTCGGCTCGATCAAGTCGAACATCGGCCATACGCACGCGGCGGCCGGGGTCGCAGGCGCGATCAACACCGTGATGGCGCTGCGGGACGGCAAGCTGGCCCGGACCCTGCACATCGACGAGCCGACCCGGCACGTGGACTGGAGCGGTGGCACGGTGCGGCTGCTGACGGAGCCCCGGGACTGGCCGGTGGCCGAGCGGCCGCGCCGGGCGGCGGTGTCGTCGTTCGGTGTCTCCGGCACCAACGCGCATGTGATCCTCGAACAGGCCCCGGACGCCGACGGTCAAACAGATGAGCAGCGGGCCACCGCCGAGAGCAGCGTGGTGCCCTGGCTCGTCTCGGGGCGCACCGAGGCGGCGCTGCGGGACCAGGCCGCGCGGCTGGGCGCCTTCCTGACGGCGGACGGGGCGGCGAGTGGCGCCGCCGACGTGGGGTGGTCGCTGGCGACGCGCCGCACGGCGTTCGAGCACCGGGCCGTCGTGGTGGGCGGTGACCGGCCGGACCTCCTGGCCGCGCTCGAAGGGCTGGCGGCGGGCGAGCCGGGCCCCGCGGTGGTGCGGGGCGTGGCGGCGGATGTGGGCGCGGGCCCGGTCATGGTGTTCCCCGGGCAGGGGTCGCAGTGGCTCGGCATGGGCGCGGCGCTGCTGGACTCCTCCCCCGTCTTCGCGGCGCGCGTCGCCGCGTGCGAACGGGCCCTGGCCGCGCATGTCGACTGGTCGCTGACCGATGTGCTGCGCGGCGCGGAGGGCGCGGCCGACATCGGCCGGGTCGATGTGGTGCAGCCGGTGCTCTGGGCGGTCATGGTGTCGCTGGCCGCGGTGTGGGAGGCGCACGGCGTGGTGCCGGCCGCCGTGGTGGGCCACTCGCAGGGGGAGATCGCGGCGGCGTGTGTCGCGGGCGCGATGACGCTGGAGGACGGCGCCCGGGTGGTGGCGCTGCGGTCGCGGGCGCTGCGGTCGCTGGCCGGGCACGGCGCCATGGCCTCGATGGGCTGTGGCGTCGAGCGCACCGAGGAGCTGACCGCGCTGCACGCGCCGGACGTGGCGGTCGCGGCGGTCAACGGCCCGTCGTCCACCGTGGTGTCCGGGCCGCCCGAGCAGGTGGCGAAGCTGGTGGCCGCCGCCCGGGCCGACGGGTTGCGGGCCCGCGCGATCGACGTGGACTACGCCTCGCACGGCCCGCAGGTGGACGGCATCGCCGACGTGTTGGCCGAGGTGCTCGCCGGGGTGTCCGGCGCCGCGTCTGGTGTCACGTCCGACGCCGCGTCCGATGTCGCCTTCTACTCGACGGTGACCGGTGCCCGTATGGACGCCTCCGGCCTCGACGCCGGCTACTGGTTCACCAACCTGCGGCAGCCGGTGCGTTTCGCCGAGGCGGTCCAGGCGCTGCTGGCCGCCGACTACCGGGTGTTCATCGAGGTCAGCGCGCATCCCGTGCTTCTACTCGGCCTTCAGGAGTGCATCGAGGCGGCCGGCTCCCCGGCCGCGGCCATCGGCACGCTCCGCCGCGACGAGGGCGGCCCGGAGCGGCTGTGCCGGGCGCTGGCCGAGGCGCATGTCGCGGGCGTGGCGGTCGACTGGGCGAGCTGGTACGCCGGGGCGCCCACGGCGGTGACGCTGCCGTCGTACGCCTTCCAGCGGGAGCGGTACTGGCTGCCGACCGGCGGCGGCACCGGTCCCGGCGATGTGGCGGGGGCCGGGCTCACCGCGGTCGGACACGCGCTGCTCCCGGTGGCCGTGGGACTGGCCGACGGCGGCCTGCTGCTCAGCGGGCGGCTGCCGGAGGCGGCGCGCGGCGGCTGGCCGGCCGAACACATCGTCGCGGGCCTGCCGTTGCTGCCCGGCGCGATGCTGGTCGAGTGGGTGCTGCGGGCGGCCGACGAGGCGGGCTGCGGCGGCGTCGAGGAGCTGGCGCTCCAGGTCCCGGTGGCGCTTCCCGCCTCGGGCGGGCTGGTGGTCCAGGTGGTCGTGGACGCCGCCGAGGGCGACGGGCGCCGTCCGGTGCGGATCTTCTCCCGGCCCGAGGAGGACTCCGGCGGGCCGGACACCTGGGTCTGCCATGCCGTGGGCACACTGCTGCCCCGTGCGGACGGGCCGCTCCCGGCGCCGGAGCCGGGCGGGGCGTGGCCGCCGCCGGGGGCGCGCCCGGTGGCGATCGAGGGTTTCTACGAGCGGGCCGCGGCGGCGGGGTACGGCTACGGGATGGTGTTCCGGGGGCTGCGGAGCGTATGGCGCGACGGCGAGGACACGCTGGCTGAGGTGGTGCTGCCCGAGGAGGCGGCGGATCAGGCGGGCGGCTTCGGCATCCACCCCGCCCTGCTCGACGCGGCGATGCAGCCGGTGCTGCTGACCGGTCACCTGGACACCTCCGCGGCGGGCGCCGACGCGGGGCGCGGGGCGGTGCTGCTCCCGTTCGCCTGGAGCGGGGTGCGGCTGTGGGCGGGTGGCGCCACCCGGCTCAGGGTCCGGCTGTCGCCTCGGCCGGGCGGGCTGCGGGTGCTGCTGGCCGACGCCACGGGCGCCCCGGTGCTGACCGCGGACGCGGTCGCGCTCCGCGAGACCGACGGCCGTCAGCTGCGCGCGGCGAGCCGTGCGCGGGGGCCGCACGGGCTGTTCGCCGTGGAGTGGACGCCCCTTCCCGCCCCGGCGGTTGACGAGGCCGGGGCTGGTCCGGTGACACTGACGGTGCTGGGCGATGACGCCCCGGGCCCCCCGGGCCTGGCCGATGCCGCCCGTTACGCCGATCTCGACGCGCTGTTCCACGCCATGGACGGCGGCGCCCCCGTCCCGGATGTCGTCGTCGCCCCGGTGCGGACCGGACCGGACCCGGCGGGGGCGGACACGGGCCTGGCCACCGCGCGCCGGACACTGGCGCTGGCTCAGCGGTGGCTGGCCGCCGGGAGCGTGGCCGAGGGCGCGCGGCTGGCCGTGGTCACGCGTTCTGCGGTGCGGGCCGGTGGCGCCGGCGAGGAGCCGGTGGACCCCGCCGCGGCCGCGGTGTGGGGGCTCGTACGCAGCGCCCAGACGGAACACCCGGGCCGTTTCCTCCTCATCGACACCGACTGCGACACCGACGGCGACACCCGCTGCGACGCCGGACGCGACGCCGACACCGAACTGGCCGAAGCGGTACGGGAGGCACTACGCGCCGACGAGCCGCAGCTCGCGCTGCGGGGCGGGCGGGCGCTGGTGCCCCGGCTGGCCCGGGCGGACACCGAGCCGGAGCTGACGGCCCCTCCGGGCGAGCGGGCCTGGCGGGTGGTGGCCGGCAAGACCGGCCCGGACGACCTGACCACGGCCCCCAGCCCTGAGGCCTCGGCCCCGCTCGCGCCCGGCGAGGTGCGGATCGCCGTGCGCGCCGCCGGTCTCAACTTCCGCGACGCGCTGATCGCCCTGGACATGTACCCGGACGCCGCGGCGTCGATCGGCAACGAGGGCGCCGGGGTCGTCGTGGAGGTGTCCGACGGGGTGACCGGCGTGGCCGTGGGCGACCGGGTGATGGGCCTGTTCGACGGTGCGTTCGGCCCTGTGGCGGTGGCCGATGCCCGGATGGTCGCCCCCGTGCCGCACGGCTGGAGCCTGCGGGATGCCGCGGCCGCCCCGGTGGCCTTCCTCACCGCCTGGTACGGCCTGGTGGAGCTGGGCGGGCTGCGCCCGGGCGAGACCCTGCTGATCCACGGCGCGACCGGCGGGGTGGGCATGGCCGCCGTCCAAGTGGCCCGGCATCTGGGCGCGGAGGTGTTCGCCACGGCGAGCCCCGCGAAGCACCCGGTGCTGGAGGCCATGGGCGTGGACGCCGCACACCGGGCGTCCTCTCGGGACCTGGAGTTCGAGGCGGTGTTCTCGGCGGCGACCGGCGGCCGGGGCGTCGACGTCGTCCTCAACAGCCTGGCCGGGGAGTTCACCGACGCCTCGCTGCGGCTGCTCGCGCCCGGCGGCCGGATGGTCGAGATGGGCAAGACGGACGTACGCGATCCGGAGCGGGTCGCGCGGGACCACTCCGTGGCGTACCGGGCGTTCGACCTGATCGCGGACGCCGGCCCCGAGCACATCGGGCGGCTCCTGGCCGCCGTGGGCGAGCGGTTCGCCGGCGGCGCGTTCACGCCCCTGCCCGTCACCGCGTGGCGGCTCGGCCAGGTCAGGCAGGCGCTTCGGCAGCTCAGCCAGGCCCGGCACACCGGCAAGCTGGTGCTGGACGTGGCGCCCGCGCCGGACCCGGACGGCACGGTGCTGATCACGGGCGGCACCGGCACCCTCGGCGGTCTGATCGCCGAACACCTGGTGCGCTCGGGCGGGGCGCGGCATCTGCTGCTGCTCGGGCGGCGCGGCCCCGACGCCCCGGGCGCGGCGGAGCTGACGGCCCGGCTCACCGAGCTCGGCGCGCAGGTGCGGGTGGCAGCGGTGGACGTCGGGGACGCCGACGCGCTGGGCGAGGCGGTCGCGGGCATCGACCCGGCGCATCCGCTCACCGGGGTCGTCCACGCGGCGGGTGTGGTGGCGGACGCGATGCTGCCCGCGCAGGACGAGCGGCGCATGGCCGAGGCCTGGGCGGCCAAGGCCGCGGCGGCGGCCCATCTGCACCGCGCGACGGCCGGGCTGCCGCTGGGCATGTTCGTGTTGTTCTCCTCGTTCGCGTCCACCCTCGGCACCCCTGGGCAGGCCAACTACGCGGCCGCCAACGCCTTCTGCGACGCCCTGGTCGAGCGGCGCCACGCCGAGGGTCTGCCGGGCGTGTCGGTGAGCTGGGGCCTGTGGTCCACCGCGAGCGGGCTCACCGGCGGGCTGACCGAGGCGGACGTGGCGCGGATCGCCCGGCAGGGCATCGTTCCGAACAGCGCCGAGCAGGGGCAGGAGCTGTTCGACGCGGCGGTCGAGCACGGCCGGCCGGCGCTGCTCGCGCTGAGCCTGGACACCCGGGCGCTGGCCGCGCAGCCCCTCGCGGCCCTGCCCGTGCCGCTGCGCGCCCTGGCCGCGGAGGCGTCGGCGGCGGGGGCCCGCTCCGGCGGGCCGGGGGGCGCGGCGCGGCCGACCGCGGCGGCGGGCGAGGAGCCCGGCGGCTGGGCGGCCCGGCTGGGCGGTCTCGCCCCGGCCGAACAGCGCCGCCTGCTCACCGATCTGATCCGCAAACACGCCGCCACCGTGCTCGGACACGCCGACCCCGACGCCGTACCGGCCGACGCGGCGTTCAAGGAGCTCGGGTTCGACTCGCTGACCGCCGTCGAGCTGCGCAACCGCGTCACCGCCGCCACCGGGGTACGGCTGCCCGCCACCGTCGTCTTCGACTACCCGGAGCCGGTGGCGCTGGCCGAGCATCTGCGCGGCCGACTGGCCCCCGAGGAGGAGGCGGCGACGGCGCCCGACCTCTACACGCCCGTGCTCAGCCGGCTGACGGGTCTGGAGGAGACGCTGACGGCGCTCACCGCGTCCGGTGCGAACGGCGGTGTGAACGGCTCCGGAGGGGCCGACCCCGGCGCGGTGACGGCGCGTCTGGAGTCGCTGCTGGCCGCGTGGAAGGCGGCCCACGCCCCGAGCCGGAACGGCGGCAGCGCGGCCGAGCGGCTCGAAGCCGCGACGACCGACCAGGTCCTCGACTTCATCGACAAGGAACTCGGAGTGCAATGAGCCCGGTCTGGCACGAACGCCGAGAGAGCCCGAGAAGCCTCGATGAGCGCGGCAGGCGAAGCGAGCGTGTCTTGGCGCGCTGTGCGGGCTGGACTGAGGAGCCGCGCAGCGACGAAGGAGCGAGCAGTGACGAGGGAAGCCCGCGCGTTGAAGCGCGCCAAGACTGAGCGCGGAGGGGAGGGACATGCCGTGACCGCTGAGACCAACGAGGAGCGGCTGGTCGACTACCTCAAGCGGGTCGCCGCCGATCTGCACGACACCCGGGCGCGGCTGCGCGAGGTCGAGGACGGGCAGCGGGAGCCGGTGGCCATCGTGGCGATGGCCTGCCGCTACCCCGGCGGGGTCGCCTCGCCCGAGGACCTGTGGGACCTGGTCGCCGCGCGCCGGCACGCGATGACCGCGTTCCCGGACAACCGCGGCTGGGACCTGGAGCGGCTGTTCCACCCTGACCCCGACCACCCGGGCACCAGCTACGCCCGCGAGGGCGGCTTCCTGCACGACGCCGACCTGTTCGACCCGGAGTTCTTCGGCATCAGCCCCCGGGAGGCCGCCGCGATCGACCCGCAGCAGCGGCTGCTGCTGGAGGTGGCCTGGGAGGCGCTGGAGCGGGCGGGCATCGCGCCCGGGTCGCTGAAGGGCGCGCCCGTCGGCGTGTACGCGGGCACCGCCCTGCCCGGCTTCGGCACCCCGCACATCGACCGGGCCGCGGAGGGCTATCTGGTCACCGGCAACGCGCCCAGTGTGCTGTCCGGCCGGGTGGCGTACACCCTGGGCCTGGAGGGGCCCGCGGTCACGGTGGACACGGCGTGTTCCTCGTCGCTGGTGGCGATGCACCTCGCCGCGCAGGCGCTGCGTCAGGGCGAGTGCGAACTGGCGCTGGCGGGCGGTGTGACGGTCATGACCACGCCTTACGTGTTCACGGAGTTCGCGCGGCAGCGGGGGTTGGCCGCCGACGGCCGCTGCAAGGCCTTCTCCGAGGGGGCCGACGGCACGGCGTTCGCCGAGGGCGTGGGGCTGCTGGTGCTGGAGCGGCTGTCGGACGCCCGGCGCAACGGTCACCGCGTCCTGGCCGTGGTGCGCGGCTCGGCGATCAACCAGGACGGCGCGAGCAACGGACTGACCGCGCCCAACGGGCTGTCGCAGCAGCGCGTCATCCGGCAGGCGCTGGCCAGCGCCCGGCTCGCTCCGGCGGACGTGGACGCGGTCGAGGCGCACGGCACGGGCACGACGCTGGGCGATCCCATCGAGGCCCAGGCGCTGCTGGCCACGTACGGTCAGGAGCGGCCCGCTGACCGGCCGCTGTGGCTGGGCGCGGTCAAGCCGAACATCGGACACACTCAGGGCGCGGCGGGTGTCGCGGGCGTGATCAAGATGGTCATGGCGCTGCGGAACGCCTCGCTGCCCGCCCTCCTGAGCGCCGACCGGCCCACGCCGGTGGTCGACTGGGACGGCGGCGCGGTGCGGCTGCTGGCCGAGCCGGTCGCGTGGCCGACCGGGGAGCGGCGGCGCCGGGCCGGTGTGTCGTCCTTCGGCATCAGCGGCACCAACGCCCATCTGATCCTCGAAGAAGCCCCGCCCCGGCCGGACACGGACACGCCTGCGGACACGCCTGCGGACACGCCGCCACGTCCGGAGGGCGCCGCCGTGCCGTGGGTGCTCTCCGCGCGCGGCGCGGCGCCGCTGTCCACGCAGGCCGCGGCGCTCGCCGAACACCTCGCCGCGCGCCCGGACTTCGCAGTCGACGCGGTGGGCTGGTCGCTGGCCGCCACCCGGTCCGCGCTCGACCACCGCGCCGTCGTACTGGGCACGGACCGCGAGGAGCTGTGCGCCCGGCTCGCCGAGCTCGCCGAGGGGCGTACGCATCCCGATGTGACGCGGGCGTCCGCCCCGGCGCGGCTCGGTGGCAGCGCGTTCCTCTTCACCGGGCAGGGCAGCCAGCGCCCCGGCATGGGCGCCCGGCTGTACCGGACCTATCCGGTGTTCGCCGCCGCGTTCGACGAGGCGTGTGCGGCGCTGGACCCCCACCTGGGTCGATCGCTGCGGAAGTTGGTGTTCGCGCCCGCCGGCGGGAACGGGGACGAGGCAGGTCCGCTGGACGCGACGGGGGTGACGCAGGCCGCGCTGTTCGCGGTCGAGGTCGCCCTGTACCGGCTGGTGGAGTCGTTCGGCGTGGTGCCCGGCTATCTGGCGGGACACTCGGTCGGCGAGCTGGTCGCCGCGCACATCGCCGGGGTGCTGTCGCTGCCGGACGCGGCGCGGCTGGTGGCCGCCCGCGGGCGGCTGATGCAGGCGCTGCCGGAAGGTGGCGCGATGATCGCGCTGGAGGCCGCCGAGGAAGAGGTGGCGCCGCTGCTCACCGGGCGCGCCGACCGGGTGGCGCTGGCGGCCGTCAACGCGCCGACGTCGGTGGTGGTGTCGGGCGACGCGGAGGCGGTCGAGGAGGTCGCCCGCGCGATACGCGAGCGCGGACACCGGACGCGGCGGCTGCGGGTCGGCCACGCCTTCCACTCGCCGCGGATCGATCCGATGCTGGAGGAGTTCCGGCAGGTCGCCGCCTCGCTGACGTACGCCCCGCCGCGGATCGCGGTCGTCTCGAACGTGACCGGCGCGCTGGCCGGCGCCGAGCAGCTGTGCGACCCCGACTACTGGGTGCGGCACGCGCGGCAGCCGGTGCGGTTCCGCGACGGCATCGCCGCCCTGCGCGCGGAGGGCGTCACCCGCTTCCTGGAGCTCGGCCCGGACGCCGTGCTCACCACCATGGCCCGGGACTGCCTGGCAGCGGAAGGTGCCAGTGGGGGATCGGCGGGCGCGCCGGTGCTCGCCGCGGTGCTGCGCGGCGGCCGCGAGGAGTCCCGTACGCTGCTGACCGCGCTCGCCCAACTCCATGTGGACGGCGAGACCGTCGACTTCGCCGCCGCCTTCCCGCCCGGCACCCCGGCCACCGACCTGCCCGGCTACCGCTTCGACCGCCGCCGGTACTGGCGGGACGCCCCGCAAGCGGAGGCGGACGTACGGGCCGCCGGGCTCGAGGCGAGCGACCACCCCCTGCTGCGCGCCGCGCTCGAACCGGCGGACGGCGGGCTGCTGCTGACCGGCCGGCTGTCGCTGCGCGGCCAGCCCTGGCTGGCCGACCACGCCATCGTGGACGCGGTGCCGCTGCCCGGCACGCTCTTCGTGGAACTCGCGCTCCAGGCGGGCGAACGGACCGGCTGCGACCGGATCGAGGACCTCACCCTGGAGGCGCCGCTGCTGCTGCCCCCGGTGGGGGCGGTGGATCTCCAGGTCGCCGTCGGGGCCGCCGACCGGGCCGGCCGACGGGCCGTCACCGTCTACTCGCGCCCGTCCGGCGGCGGCGCCGAAGCGTCGGACGGTGCCGATGAGCCGTACGGACCCTGGCACCGGCACGCCACCGCCACGCTGACCGCCGCGGGGACGGGCTCGGGGACCAGTGCCACTCCCGAGCCCGCGGCGCCGCCTGCCCCGTGGCCACCGGCCGGGGCGGAAGAGGTCGACGTGGCCGGGCTGTACGAGCGGCTGGCCGACGAGGGCTACCGCTACGGACCGGCGTTCACCGGGTTGCGCGCGGCGTGGCGGGTCGGTGAGGAGATGTTCGCCGAGGTGAGTCTCGAGCCCGGACTGCGGGACGACGGCCGGGCGTACGCCGTCCACCCCGCCCTCCTCGACGCCGCCCTGCACCCGATCGGCGCGCTGTTCACCGGCGAGGACCAGGCGGGCGGCGCGCCGGGCACGGTCCGGCTGCCGTTCTCCTTCGGCGGTGTGCGGCTGTCGGCGCGCGGCGCGTCCCGGCTGCGGGTCCGGATCACGCCGACCGGGCCGGACAGCGTGGCCATGCGGCTGTCCGACGACACCGGCGCCGAGGTCGCCACGGTCGACGCCCTCACGCTGCGCACCGTCTCCGCCGAGCGGTGGCGGTCCGGGGCGGCGCAGGCCGACCGTTCGCTGTACCGGCTGGACTGGGAGCCCTTCGCGCTGCCCGCCGCCGCGCCGACGGCGACGGCGGACCGCTGGGCCGTGGTCGACACGAACGGCACGGACCGGACCGACCGCGCCACCGCCGCGCTGCCCGACGAGCACGTGGCGCGCCATCCGGACCTCGCCGCGCTGAGCGCCTCGGTCGCCGCCGGGGCCCCGGCCCCCGACCTGATCGTCATGGGCTGCCTCCGCGCCCCCGATGGCGACGCGCCACCTGCCCGGGTGCGCGCCGCCACCCACCGCGTACTCGCGATGCTGCGGGAGTGGCTGGCGGACGACGCCCTCGCCACCGGCCGTCTGGTGGTCCTCACCGCCGGAGCCGTCGCCGCCGACCCGGCCGACGCGCCGGCCGAACTGGCGGGCGCCGCGGTGCTGGGCCTGCTGCGCGCCGCGCAGGCCGAACACCCGGGGCGGATCGTGCTGGTGGACACGGATGACAGCCCGGCGTCCCGGGGCGCGCTGGCGGCAGCCGTCGCGGCCGCCACGGCCGCGGGCGAGTCGCAACTGGCGCTCCGCGACGGGCGGGTGCTGGTGCCCCGGCTGGTCGCGGCGCTCCCCGACGAGGACACGGCGCCGACGGCGTTCGACCCCGAGGGCACCGTGCTGGTGACCGGCGGCACCGGCTCGCTCGGCCGCCTGCTCGCCCGGCACCTCGTCGAAACCCACGGTGTCCGGCATCTGCTGCTGGTCAGCCGGAGCGGTCCGGCCGCCGAGGGCATCGACGCGTTCACGGCCGCGCTCGGGGCCGACGTACGCGTCGAGAGCTGCGACACCTCCGACCCCGAGGCGCTGGCCGCGCTGCTCGCCACCGTCCCCGCGGAGCACCCGCTGACGTCGGTCGTGCACACCGCGGGCGTGCTCGACGACGGCGTGGTCACCTCGCTGACGCCCGGGCAGCTCGACGCCGTCCTGGCGCCGAAGGTGGACGCGGCCTGGCATCTGCACCGGCTGACCGAGGGCGCGGGCCTCGCCTCGTTCGTGCTGTTCTCCTCCGCCGCCTCGGTGCTCGGCAGCGGCGGGCAGGGCAACTACGGCGCGGCGAACGCGTTCCTCAACGCCCTCGCCGAACACGTGCGCGCGGCGGGCGGCCGGGCGACCTCGCTGGCCTGGGGCCTGTGGGGGGTGGACGAGGGGATGACGGAACACCTCGCCACCGCGGATCTGGCCCGGATGGCGCGTTCGGGCACCGCCGCGATGTCCGGGGAGCAGGGCCTGGCCCGGTTCGACGCGGCGCTCGCCACCGCCCCGCCCGTGCTGGTCCCGGCCAGGTTCGAACTCGCCGTGCTGCGCGAGCAGGCCGCCGCCGGAACGCTGCCCCCGCTGCTGCGCCGCCTCGTGCGCGCCCCGGTGCGTACGGCGCGTACGGCCGCGCCAGGCGCGGTGTCCCCCTCCTGGGCCGGGCGGCTGGCCGGGCTGCCGGAGGCCGAGCAGGACCGGGTGATCGGCGAGCTGATACGCGACCGGATCGCCGCCGTCCTGGCCCACCCCGAACCGGAAACCCTCGAACTGGGCCGGACCTTCCAGCAGCTCGGCCTCGACTCGCTGACCGCGCTCGAGCTGCGCAACGCGATCCACGACGCGACGGGCGTCCGCCTGCCGGCCACCGCCGTCTTCGACTACCCGACGCCCGAGACCCTGGTGAGCCATCTGCGCGCCGAGCTGCTCGGCGCCACCGCGGCCGCCGCGCCGCTGCCGCCGGGAGCGGGCGCGCGGGCCGGGGCCGGAAACGCGGACGACCCCGTCGTGATCGTCGGCATGGCCTGCCACTACCCGGGCGATGTGCACTCCCCGGACGGGCTGTGGCGGCTGGTCGCCGACGGGGTGGACGCGATCGGGCCGTTCCCCGAGGACCGCGGCTGGGACGTGGCCGGGCTGTACGACCCCGACCCCGAGCGGACGGGCAAGAGCTACGCCAGGGAGGGCGGCTTTCTGCACCAGGCCGCCCTGTTCGACGCGGACTTCTTCGGGATCAGCCCCCGGGAGGCGCTGGCCACCGACCCGCAGCAGCGGCTGCTGCTGGAGACGGCGTGGCAGGCGTTCGAGCACGCCCGCATCGATCCGGTGGCGCTGCGCGGCAGCCGGACGGCGGTGGTCACCGGCATCATGTACGACGACTACGGCGCGCGGTTCCTGGGCCGGATCCCGGAGGGGTACGAGGGCCAGATCATGACGGGCTCCACGCCGAGCGTGGCGTCCGGCCGGGTGGCCTACACCTTCGGCCTGGAGGGGCCGACGCTCACGGTGGACACGGCGTGTTCGTCGTCGCTGGTGGCGATGCACCTCGCCGCGCAGGCGCTGCGTCAGGGCGAGTGCGATCTGGCGCTGGCGGGCGGTGTGACGGTGATGGCCACGCCGAACACCTTCGTCGAGTTCTCCCGGCAGCGCGGCCTGGCCCCGGACGGGCGGTGCAAGCCGTTCGCCGCCGCGGCCGACGGCACCGGCTGGAGCGAGGGCGCCGGGCTGCTGGTGCTGGAGCGGCTGTCGGACGCCCGCCGCAACGGGCACCGGGTGCTCGCGATCCTGCGGGGTTCCGCGGTCAACCAGGACGGCGCGAGCAACGGCCTGACCGCGCCCAACGGCCCCTCGCAGCAGCGGGTCATCCGCCAGGCCCTGGCCACGGCCAGGGTGGATCCGGCGGACGTGGACGCCGTCGAGGCCCACGGCACGGGCACGACCCTGGGCGACCCGATCGAGGCCCAGGCCCTCCTCGCCACCTACGGCCAGAACCGCCCCGAGGACCGGCCCCTGTGGCTCGGGTCCATCAAGTCCAACATCGGCCACACCCAGGCCGCCGCCGGTGCCGCCGCCGTCATCAAGATGGTGATGGCCCTGCGCCACGGCCACCTCCCGGCCACCCTGCACGTGGACGAGCCCAGCCCACACGTCGACTGGACCACCGGAAACGTCCGCCTCCTCACCGAGGCCACCCAGTGGCCCGACACCGACCGGCCGCGCCGCGCCGCCGTCTCCTCCTTCGGCATCTCCGGCACCAACGCCCACCTCATCCTCGAACAAGCCCCCGCACAAGCCCCCGAACAGCCCGAGCCGGAGCGCACCTCCCGGCCCGGCGTCCTGCCCCTCGTGCTCTCCGCGCGCACCGCCGAAGCGCTGCGCGCCCAGGCCGCGAACCTGGCCACGCGGCTCCCCCAAACCGAGCCGGCCGAGGTGGGCTGGTCGTTGGCGACGACGCGGTCCTCGTTCGAGCACCGGGCCGTGGTCGTGGGCGACGACCGGGATGCGCTGCTGGCCGGGTTGGAGAGGCTGGCCGCCGACGAGCCCGACCCGGCGGTCGTGGCGGGAGCGGCCATCGCGGCGCCCGCGGGCCCGGTGTTCGTCTTCCCCGGCCAGGGGTCGCAGTGGCGGGGCATGGGCGTGGAGCTGCTGGACGGCTCACCGGTGTTCGCGGCGCGGATCGCGGAGTGCGAGCGGGCCCTGGCGCCGTACGTGGACTGGTCGCTCACCGCCGTGCTGCGCGGCACGGACACCGACACCGACCCCCAGCGCGTCGATGTCGTCCAGCCCACCCTCTGGGCCGTGATGGTCTCCCTCGCCGCCCTCTGGCAACACCTCGGGGTCACCCCCGCCGCGGTCATTGGCCACTCCCAGGGCGAGATCGCCGCCGCCTGCGTGGCCGGAGCCCTCACCCTCGACGACGCCGCCAAGGTCGTGGCCCTGCGCAGCCGGGCCCTCCGCGCCCTGGCCGGCCACGGCACCATGGCCTCCCTCACCCTCGGCGCCGACGACACCACCCGGCTCCTGGAGGAGCTGGGCGACCAGGCCGACGATGTCACCCTGGCCGCCGCCAACGGCCCCGCCACCACGGTCGTCTCGGGCGCGGTGGCGCAGATCGCCACCGTCCTGGCGGCCGCCGAGGCCCGTGGCGCGCGGACCCGCACCATCGATGTGGACTACGCCTCCCACGGCCCCCATGTCGACCGCATCCGCGAGGACATCGTCTCCGCCCTGGGCGAGCTGACGCCCGCCGCGTCGGACATCGCCTTCTACTCCACGGTGACCGCCGAGCGTCTCGACACCGCCGGGCTCGACGCCGACTACTGGTTCACCAACCTCCGTCGGCCGGTCCGCTTCACCGACACCCTCGCCGCCCTCCTGGACCGCGGACACCGCCACTTCGTCGAGGTCAGCCCGCACCCCGTCCTCGTCCCCGGGATGCAGGACGCCTTCGAGGCGGCGGACATCTCCGCCGCGACCGTCCCCACCCTCCGCCGCGACCAGGGCGGGCCCAGCCAACTCGCCCAGGCCGTCGCCGCCGCGCACACCGCCGGGCTCGCCGTGGCCTGGGACGTCTGGTATCCCGCCGACCCGCCACCGCGCACCACCGACCTGCCCACGTACGCCTTCCAACGGCGGCGCTACTGGCTGGACATGGACGGCGGACTGGGCGATCTGCGGAGCGCCGGGCTCACCTCGGTGGCGCACGCCCAGCTCGGCGCGGCGGTCGAACTGGCCGACGGCGGGCTGGTGATGACCGGGCGGCTCCCCGCCGCCGGGGGCGGCGGCTGGCTCGCCGACCACGTCGTCGCCGACACCCCCCTGGTGCCGGGCGCGGCCCTGGTGGAGTGGGTGCTGCGGGCGGCCGACGAGGCGGGCTGCGGCGGAATCGAGGAGCTCGCCCTCCACATCCCGATGACGCTGCCCGCGTCCGGCGGGCTGCGGGTCCAGGTCGTGGTGGACGCGGCCGGCGAGGAGGGCCGCCGCGAGGTGCGGGTGCACTCCCGCCCGGACGCGGACGACGGCTCGTCGCCCTGGACCTGCCACGCCACCGGACACCTCGCCCCGGCGACCCCGACGGCGCCGGGCGTGCCGGACGCGGCGTTCACGGGGACGTGGCCGCCACCCGACGCCGAGCCGGTGGACGTGTCCGACTTCTACGGCCGCGCCGAGGCGATCGGCTACGGCTACGGCCCGTCCTTCCGGGGCCTGACCGCCGCCTGGCGGCAGGGCGCCGACCTGCTCGCGGAGGTCGTGCTGCCCGAGGCGGCCCACGAGGGCGCCGACGGGTTCTCCCTCCATCCCGCGCTGCTGGACGCGGTCCTGCACCCCATGGCGCTGGACGGCCAGGGCGACGACGGGCGGCTGCGGCTGCCGTTCGCGTGGGGCGGCGTGTCGCTGTGGGCCACCGGCGCCCGCGCGGTGCGGGTCCGTATGTCGCCGCTCGAGCACGGCTTCCGGCTCATGGTGGCCGACGCGGCCGGCGATACGGTGCTCAGCGCGGACTCCGTGGTCGTACGCCCGACGAGCGCGCGGCAGTTGCGCGAGGCGGGCGCGCGGCGGGTGGACGGGCTGTACGAGGTGGCGTGGGCGCCTCTGCCGCCCCTGGAAGCGGAGTCCGACCCGATGGCGCCGGGGTGGGCGGTCTTGGAGGGCGGCCCGCTCCCGTTCGGCTCGACAGATCCTCAGCTGCCCCGCCACGCCGACCTCGACGCCTTGTTCGCCGCCCACGACGCGGGCGGGGACACGCCCCACACGGTGCTCGTCGGCGTGCCCGCGGCCGAGGGCGGCGACGAGCCGTCCGCCGCCGCGCTGGCCGTGGTGACGGGCGTGCTGGCGTCGGCGCGGCGGTGGCTGGAGAAGCCGGAGCTCGCCAAGGCCCGGCTGGTGCTCGTCACCCGTGGCGCGGTGGCGGCCGGGGATGCCGACGACGGCCCCGAGGCCGTTGGGCCCGACCCGGCGGCGGCCGCCGTGTGGGGCCTGGTGCGCAGCGCCCAGGCGGAGAACCCGGGCCGCTTCCTCTTGTGCGACATCGACGACGGCGCCGGGCCCGAGCAGGTGCGGGGCGCCGTCACACGGGCGGTTGCGCTCGACGAACCACAGGTGGCGGTGCGCGGTGGACGCGTGCTGGCGCCACGGCTGGAACGGGCGGCGGCAGCGGAGTTGGCGCCGCCGCCGGGCGAACCGGCCTGGCGGTTGGCGTCCGACGGCACCGGCACCGTCGACAGCGTGTCGGTCGTGGCCTGCCCCGAGGTGTTGGAGCCGCTGGCGCCGGGTCAGGTGCGCATCGGCGTGCGGGCCGCGGGCATCAACTTCCGCGATGTGCTGATCGTGCTCGGGATGTACCCGGACGAAGGGGTGTTCCGCGGCAGCGAGGGCGCGGGCGTGGTGCTCGACGTGGCGCCGGACGTCACGTCGGTGGCCGTCGACGACCAGGTGTTCGGCCTGTTCGAGGGCGCCTTCGGGCCGATCGCCGTCGCCGACGCGCGCGCCCTGGTGCCGATCCCGCCCGGCTGGACGGACCAACAGGCCGCGGCCGTCCCGACGACGTTCCTGACGGCCTGGTACGGGCTGGTGGACCTCGCTGGACTCGCACCGGGCGAATCGGTCCTCATCCACGCGGCGACCGGCGGCGTGGGCACGGCGGCCGTGCAGATCGCCCGCCACCTGGGCGCCGAGGTGTACGCCACAGCCAGCCCCGGCAAGCACGATGTCCTGGAGGCGATGGGCATCGACGCAGCCCACCGCGCCTCCTCACGCGACCTCGACTTCGAGGACACCTTCCCGAAGGTCGACGTGGTCCTCAACAGCCTGGCAGGCGAGTTCACCGACGCGTCCCTGCGGCTGCTGGGCGACGGCGGCCGGTTCATCGAGATGGGCAAGACCGACAAGCGCGACGCCGAGGAGATCACCGCAACGTACCCGGGTGTGCACTACCGTTTCTATGACCTGGTTCCGGACGCCGGTCTGGACCGGGTCGCGGAGATGCTGGGCACGCTGGCCGGCCTCTTCACCCAGGGCGTCCTCCAACCGCCCCCGGTGCAGGCATGGCCCCTGGCCAGGGCCCGCCAGGCGCTGCGCCACATGAGCCAGGCCAAACACACCGGCAAACTCGTGCTGGACATCCCACGCACCCTCGACCCCAACGGCACCGTGCTCATCACCGGCGGCACCGGCACCCTCGGCGCCCTCATCGCCGAACACCTCGTCACCACCCACCACATCACCCACCTCCACCTCCTCAGCCGACGCGGACCCCACGCCCCCGGCGCCCAACAACTCACCGACAAACTCACCGAACTCGGCGCCACCGTCCACATCACCGCCACCGACACCTCAGATCTCCCCGCCCTGCGCCAGGTCATCGACACCATCGACCCCGCCCACCCCCTCACCGGCGTCATCCACACCGCGGGGGCTCTGGACGACGCGGTGCTGACCGCGCAGACCGCGGAGCGGCTGGCATCGGTCTGGGCGGCGAAGGCGACGTCCGCGGCCCATGTGCACCGGGCCACCGAACACCTCCCCCTCGCCATGTTCGTCGTCTTCTCCTCCGCCGCGGGCACCCTCGGCACCGCCGGGCAGGCCAACTACGCCGCCGCCAACGCCTACTGCGACGCCCTCGCCACCCGGCGGCAGCACATCGGTCTGCCCGCCGCCTCCATCGCCTGGGGCCTGTGGGCCGCCACCAGCGATATGACGGGCCGGCTCACCGAGGCCGACCACGCGCGGATGAGCCGCACCGGCTTCACCCCGCTGTCCACCCCGATGGCGCTGGCGCTGTTCGACGCCGCCCTGCGGCACGGCGGCGCCGTTCCGCTGGCGCTCGACCTCGATCCGCGTACGCTCGGCGCCCAGCCGTCCGACGCCGTGCCCGCCCTGCTCCGTACGATCGCGGCGGCCGGAGCGCCCGTACGGCGCACCGCGGCCGCGGCCCGGTCCACCGACTGGGCGGGCCGTCTGGCGGCGCTCTCCGACGCGGAGCGCCACCGCGAGCTGGTGAACCTGGTGCGTACGCACGCGGCGACGGTGCTGGGCCACAGCGACCCGGCTGCCGTGCGGGCGGACACCTCGTTCAAGGAGCTGGGGTTCGACTCGCTGACCGCCGTCGAGCTGCGCAACCGGCTCTCGGCCGCGACCGGGCTGCGGCTGCCCGCCGCCCTCGTCTTCGACTATCCCGACGCGGAGACCATGGCCCGCTATCTGGACCAGAAGCTCGCCCCCGCGGACCGGACACCCGGCGCGGCGGTGGACCGTCTCGGCTCCGTGCTGGGCGACTTGGCAAGGCTCGAGTCCACCTTGAGCGGCCACGCCATGGACGGGAAGGCCCGCGAGACGGTCGCGGGCCGGCTCCACGCTCTGCTGTCCCTGCTGGAGGGCGGCACGGCCGGGGCCAAGGACATCGACGGCGAGGCGCTCGAGTCGGCCTCGGACGACGAGATGTTCGCGCTCATCGACCAGCAACTGGGCTCGTCCTGACGAGGAGTGGGGGAGGACCTATGCCGTCCACGGAAGACAAGCTGCGCCAGTACCTCAAGCGGGTCACCCTCGACCTGGGCGAGGCCAGACAACGCCTGCGCGAAGCGGAGCAACGCCACCACGAGCCCATCGCCATCACCTCCATGGCCTGCCGCTACCCCGGTGGCATCGCATCCCCGGAGGCCCTGTGGGACCTGGTCGACACCCGCGCCGACGCCATCGGCCCCTTCCCCACCAACCGTGGCTGGGACCTCGCCGCCCTCTACCACCCCGACCCCGACCACCCGGGCACCAGCTACATCCAGGAGGGCGGCTTCGTCCACGACGCGGATGAATTCGACGCCTCCTTCTTCAACATCAGCCCGCGCGAAGCCCTCGCCATGGACCCCCAGCAGCGGCTCCTCCTGGAAACCGCCTGGGAACTCCTCGAACGCGCCCATATCGACCCCACCGCCCTCAAGGGCTCTTCCACCGGCGTCTACACGGGCTGCGGCGTGCCCGGCTTCGGCACCCCGCACATCGAGAAGAGCGCGGAGGGCTTTCTGCTGACGGGCAACGCGCTCAGCGTGGTGTCCGGCCGGATCGCCTTCACCCTGGGCCTGGAGGGCCCGGCGGTCACGCTGGACACGGCGTGCTCGTCGTCGTTGGTGGCGATGCATCTGGCGGTCCAGGCGCTACGGCAGGGCGAGTGCGATCTGGCGCTGGCCGGCGGTGTGACGGTCATGTCGACCCCGAACGTGATCACGGAGTTCTCGCGGCAGCGCGGCCTGGCCCCGGACGGGCGGTGCAAGCCGTTCGCCACGGCGGCCGACGGCACGGGCTTCTCCGAGGGCGCGGGCCTGGTCCTGCTGGAACGGCTCTCCGACGCCCGCCGCAACGGACACCACGTGCTCGCCGTCATCCGGGGCTCGGCCGTCAACCAGGACGGCGCCAGCAACGGGCTGAGCGCCCCCAACGGGCCCTCGCAGCAGCGGGTGATCCGCCAGGCCCTGGCCAACGCCGGGCTGGCCGCGGTCGAGGTGGACGCGGTGGAGGCGCATGGCACGGGCACCACGCTCGGCGACCCGATCGAGGCCGAGGCGTTGCTGGCCACCTACGGCCAGGAACGGCCGGAGGACCGCCCCCTGTGGCTGGGCTCCATCAAGTCCAACATCGGCCACACCCAGGCCGCCGCCGGGATCGCGGGTGTCATCAAGATGGTGATGGCCCTGCGCCACGGCGCGCTGCCCGCCACGCTCCACGTCGACGAGCCCACCTCGCATGTGGACTGGAGCAGCGGCGCGGTGCGCCTGCTCACCGAGCCGGTCGACTGGCCGTCCGCGGAACGGCCGCGCCGGGCGGGCGTCTCGGCGTTCGGCATCTCCGGCACCAACGCCCACGTCATCCTGGAAGAGGCCCCTGAGTCACCGGAACCCGACGCGGACGCGGACGAGCCGATTGTCGTGGGCGGCGTGTTGCCTTGGGTGCTCTCGGCCCGTACCCAGGAGGCGCTGGCCGAGCAGGCGCGCCGACTGGCGGGGGCCATCGCGGACACTCCGGGCGTCTCGCCGACCGAGGTGGCCTGGTCGCTGGCCACCACCCGCGCCACCTTCGACGAGCGCGCCGTGGTCACCGGAACCGACCTGCCGGGGCTCACCGCCGCGCTGGAGGCCCTGGCCACCGGCGGCGAACACCCCCACCTCACGCGCGGCACCGTCCTGGACATCCAGGACGGTCCGGTGTTCGTCTTCCCTGGTCAGGGCTCCCAATGGGCCGGTATGGCCACCGGACTCCTGGACTCCTCCCCCGCCTTCGCCACCCGCATCGCCGCCTGCGAAAAGGCCCTGGCCCCGTACGTCGACTGGTCGCTCACCGCCGTACTGCGCGGCACCGACACCACCACCGACCCCCAGCGCGTCGACGTCATCCAGCCCACCCTCTGGGCCATGATGGTGTCCCTGGCCGGCATGTGGCAGGACTTCGGCATCACCCCGGCCGCCGTCATCGGCCACTCGCAGGGCGAGATCGCGGCCGCCTGCGTGGCCGGGGCCCTCACGCTTGAGGACGCCGCCAAAGTCGTGGCCCTGCGCAGCCAGGCCCTCCGCGCCCTCGCCGGACACGGCGCCATGGCCTCCCTCACCCTCACCGCCGACGACACCGCACAGGTCCTGGCCGACCTGGGTGAAACTGCCCAGGGCGTCGCGATCGCCGCCCACAACGGCCCCCGCTCCACGGTCATCTCCGGGCCCCCCGACCAGGTCACCGCCGTTCTGGCCGCCGCCGAGAACCAGGGCGCGCGAACCCGCACCATCGATGTGGATTACGCCTCCCACAGCCCCCACGTCGACCGCATCCGCGACACCATCCTCGACCGGCTCTCCGGCCTCGCGCCCGCCACACCCACCATCCCCTTCTACTCCACCGTCACCACCGAGCGCCTCACCACCACCCCACTCGACGCCGAGTACTGGTTCACCAACCTCCGCCGCCCCGTCCGCTTCGCCGACACCCTCACCGCCCTCCTGGAACGCGGACACCGCCACTTCGTGGAGGTGAGCCCGCACCCCGTCCTCACCCCCGGCGTCCAGGACGCCATCGACGACGCCGACATCCCCGCCACCACCATCCCCACCCTCCGCCGCGACCACGGCACCCCCCACGACCTCGCCGACGCCCTCGCCCACGCCCACACCACCGGCCTGGCCATCGACTGGCGACCCTGGTATCCCGTCACCCCGTCCACCACGGCCGACCTGCCCACCTACCCCTTCCAGCGGCAGCGCCACTGGATGGCGGCCGGCCGCCCGGCGGGCGACGTCAGCGCGGCCGGACTGCGGCCGGTGGCACACCCTCAGCTGTCGGCCGCGACGGGCCTCGCCGACGGCGGGCTGCTGCTCACCGGGCGGCTTCCGGCGGCCGGTGACGCGGGCCGGCTCGGTGAGCAGACGGTCGGCGACACCGTCCTGCTGCCCGGCACTGCGCTCGTGGAGTGGGCGCTGCGGGCGGCCGACGAGGCCGGCTGCGGCGCGGTCGAGGAGCTGACCCTCCAGGTCCCCCTGGTCCTCTCCCCCGCCTTTGAACTGCGCGTCCAGGTCGTGGTGGACGCGCCCGACGGGGATGGGCGGCGCGGCATACGCGTCTGCTCCCAGCCCGCGTCCGGCACACTGGAGGGGCCCGAGGGGCGGGACGCCTGGACCTGCCATGCGACGGGCACCCTCACCCCCGAAACAACGGCCGGGACAGAGCTGACCGGCGCCTGGCCCCCGGCCGGGGCCGAGCCCGTGGACACCGCCGACATCGCCGGGCTGTACGCGCGCGCCGAGGCCGCCGGTCATGGGTTCGGCCCGGCGTTCCAGGGCGTCCATGCGGTGTGGCGGCACGGCTCCGATCTCTTCGCCGAGGTGGCCCTGCCCGACGGGGCCGAGGAGAGTGGCGAGGAGTTCGGCATCCATCCCGCGCTGCTCGAAGCCGCCCTGCACCCGGTGGCGCTGCACGACCTGCACTCCGACGGCCCGCTGTGGCTGCCGTTCGCCTGGCGCGGTGTGTCCCTGCACGCGGGCGGCGCGCGGAGTGTCCGGGTCCGGATCCGCGCGCTGGGGCGGGAGGACAGCGAGGGCCGCGAGCTGGGCGTCGTCGTCGCGGACGCCACCGGCGCCCCGGTGCTGGACGTGGATACGGTCGCGCTGCGTCCCGCCGACGGCGACTGGCTGAAAGCCGCCGAACGACAGGCCGCTGGTGGCCTGTTCACGGTGGAGTGGACGCCGCTGCCGCCGTCGGAGGACCGTCCCGAGCCGGAGGAGGCCGAGGCCGACTGGGTGACGCTCGACGCCCTTTCTGCCGCGGCACGCCCCTTCGTCGGGCGCCGGTACGCCGACCTGGCCGCGCTGCTGGCCGCGGTGGAGGGCGGAGAGCCCGCGCCGCCCGTGGTCCTCGCCACCGTGGCCCCGAATCCCGCCCCCGACGCGGACCTGTCCGTGGTCCGGCAGACGCTGGGCCTTGTCCAGGGCTTGCTTGCGGAACCTCAGTTGCGGGACTCCCGGCTGGTGCTGATCACCTCCGGCGCGGTAGCGGTCGGCGATGGCGAGGGGCCGGTGGACCCGGCCGGCGCGGCCGTCTGGGGCCTGGTCCGGGCGGTCCAGAACGAGCACCCGGGCCGGTTCACCCTGGTCGATGCCGACACGACCGGAGACGAGAAGTGGGCCGAGGCGGTCCGCCGGTCACTGGACGCCGACGAGCCGCAGATCGCGGTCCGTTCGGGCGTGGTGTCCATCCCCCGTCTGCGGCGCGCCGTCGAACCGACCGACGCGGCCGCCGAGGTCGATCTGCCCGGTGGCACGGTGGTGGTGTCGGGCGGGACGGACCCGCTGGGCGGCGCGGTCGCCGAACACCTGGTGCGGACGTACGGCGTGGCGCGTGTGCTGCACCTCTCCTCCGGGGGCGGCCGGGATCCCGAAGCGGCCGCGCTGGCCGAGCGGTTGACGGCGCTGGGGGCGGAGGCGGAGGCCGCCGCCGTCGATGTGGCCGACCGCTCCGCGCTGGCGGAGGTTCTGGCCTCCGTGCCCGAAAGCCGTCCGCTGGTGGGCGTGGTGCATCTCGCCGGGGCGGCCGACGGCGCGCCGGTGGAGTCCTGGGACGACGAGCGGCTGACGCGGGCCTGGGCGCCGACCGCCACCGGGGCGTGGCATCTGCATACCCTCACCCGCGATCTGTCGTCGCTGCGGCTGTTCGTGGTGGTCTCCTCGGCCGCCGACCTCGTAGGCGGCCCCGGCCAGTCCGGTCACGCCGCCGCCAACGCCCGCGCTGACGCCCTGATCTCCCATCGGCGCGCCACCGGGCTCCCCGGCCTGAGCGTGGCCTGGGCCCTGGAGGAGCGGGCCGCGTCCCACGCGCCGCGCCTGCTCGACGCGGCGTTCTCCCTCCCACACCCCGCGGTCGTGGCCGCCGACCTAGACACCGCCCGGTCGACCGCCGCGACCGCGGCGACCGTCTCGGCCACCGTGGTCCCCGCGCTGCTGCGCGCACCCGCCCGGCCCGGCCGGCGCCGCGCCGCGGAACGCCAGTCGGCGTCCCCCGCCCTGGCCGCGCGCCTCGCCGGTCTCGACGCCTCGGGACAGCGCGATCTGCTGCTGGAGATGGTGCGTCAGATGGCCGCCGTGGTCCTGGGCCACTCGTCCGACACGGCCATCAGGCCCGAGGCCGCCTTCAAGGAGCTGGGCTTCGACTCCCTCATGGCCGTCGGGCTGCGCAACCGGCTGTCCGATGCCACCGGGCTGCGCCTGCCCTCCACCCTCGTCTTCGACTACCCCACCCCCCAGACCCTCGCCGGCCATCTCCTGGAGCGGCTGACCGCCACCGCGTCCACCGCCGCCTCACCCCTCGTCGGGCGGGCCCGGACGGCTCGCGCCGCGGACGACGACCCCATCGCGGTGGTGGCGATGGCGTGCCGCTTCCCCGGTGGCGTGACCTCGCCCGAGGGGCTGTGGGACCTGGTCTCGGCGGGCGAGCATGTGGTCGGGCCGTTCCCCACCAACCGCGGCTGGGATCTGGCCAATCTGTTCCACCCCGACTCCGACCACCCCGGCACCAGCTACGCCTCCGAGGGCGCGTTCATCTACGACGTCGAGGGCTTCGACGCGGCCTTCTTCGGCATCAACCCCCGTGAGGCCCTGGCGATGGACCCGCAGCAGCGGCTCGTCCTGGAGACCGCCTGGGAGGCCCTGGAACGGGCCGGGATCGACCCGCACACCCTCAAGGACAGCCTGACCGGCGTCTACACGGGCGTCATCTACCACGACTACGCCACCGGTCTGCCCGCGGGCGACCCGCGCCTCGACGGCTACACGATGCTCTCCACCATCGGCAGCATCATCTCCGGCCGCGTGGCCTACACCCTGGGGCTTCAGGGCCCCGCCGTCACCGTGGACACCGCGTGCTCGTCGTCCCTGGTGTCCATGCACCTGGCCGCCCAGGCGCTGCGGCAGGGCGAGTGCGACCTGGCGCTCGCGGGCGGCGTGACCGTCATGGCCACCCCCGATCCGTTCACCGGCTTCTCCCGGCAGCGCGGCCTGGCGCCCGACGGACGGTGCAAGCCGTTCGCCGCCGCGGCCGACGGCACCAGCCTGAGCGAGGGGGCCGGGCTCGTCCTGCTCGAACGCCTCTCCGACGCCCGCCGCAACGGCCACCGGGTGCTCGCGGTGGTGCGCGGCTCGGCGATCAACCAGGACGGCGCGTCGAACGGGCTGACCGCCCCCAACGGCCCCTCCCAGCAGCGCGTCATCGCCCAGGCCCTCGCCGGAGCCGGCCTGGCCACCGCCGACATCGACGCCGTCGAGGCCCACGGCACGGGCACCACGCTGGGCGACCCCATCGAGGCACAGGCCATCCTGGCCACCTACGGACAGGACCGCCCCGACGACCGGCCGCTGTGGCTCGGCTCGGTCAAGTCCAACATCGGCCACACCCAGGCGGCCTCCGGCATCGCGGGCGTCATCAAGATGATCTCCGCCCTGCGCCACGGCCAACTGCCCGCCAGCCTGCACATCGACGAGCCCAGCCCGCACATCGACTGGGCCGACGGAAACGTCCGGCTCCTCACCGAGCCCGTCGACTGGCCCGAGACCGGCCGGCCGCGCCGGGCCGCCATCTCCTCCTTCGGCGCCTCCGGCACCAACGCCCACCTCATCCTCGAACAGGCCCCCGACCTCCCCGAACCCCGGCGTGCGAGCGACACTCCCCCGCCCGGACCCGTGCCCTGGCCGCTGTCGGCCCGCGACGACCAGGCCCTGCGCGAACAGGCCGCGGCGCTCGCCGAACACCTCGCCGCGCACCCCGATCTCCCGGTCGACGCGGTGGGCTGGTCGCTGGCCACGACACGGGCGGTGTTCGAGCGGCGGGCCGTGATCGTCGGGGACGGCCGCGAGGAGCTGACCGCCGCCCTGGAGGCGCTGGCCGGCGGGGAGCCCCACCCCGGCCTCGCCCCCCCCGGCGGCGCAGCCCCGGACACCCCGGGCAGGACGGTGTGGCTGTTCTCCGGGCAGGGCAGCCAGCGCCCCGGCATGGGCGCCGAGCTCCACCGGCGATTCCCCGTCTTCGCCGAGGCCTTCGACGAGGTGTGCGCGCTCCTCGACCCCCACCTCGGCCGCCCGCTGCGCGACGTGGTCTTCGCCACCGACCCCGAACTCGGCGACCTGATCCACCACACCACCTACACCCAGGCCGGGCTGTTCGCCCTCCACATCGCCCTCGCCCGCCTGCTGACGGCCATGGGCCTGGCCCCCGACGCCGTCGCCGGACACTCCATCGGCGAGATCTCCGCCGCCCACCTCGCGGGCGTCCTCTCCCTGGAGGACGCCGCCCACCTCGTCGCCACCCGCGCCACCCTCATGGGCAACCTGCCGACCGGCGGCGCCATGGCCACCGTCAACGCTGACGAAGAGGAGGTCGCCGCCACACTGGCCGACTTCCCGGAGCTGGCCATCGCGGCGACGAACACCCCCGACCACACGGTGATCTCCGGCCCCGCCGACCAGGTCGCCACCGTCACCGCCGTCTGGCGGGACCGGGGCCGCAGGACCCGTTCCCTCCCGGTCTCCCACGCATTCCACTCCCCCCAGATGGAGCCCATCCTCGCCCCGTTCGCCGAGGCCATCGGCCACCTGGACTTCCGCCCGCCCCGTATCCCCCTCATCAGCAACCTGACCGGCGAACCCGCGGACGAGGACATCGCCACCCCCGACTACTGGGCCCGGCACATCCGCCGCCCCGTCCGCTTCCACCAGACCATCACCCATCTCGCCGCGGACACGGCCGTCTTCCTGGAGCTGGGCCCGGCGCCGGTGCTGACCCACGCCGTCCACCACACCCTCCCCGAGGAGACCACCGCCACGGCGCTCGCCACGCTCACCGGCAAGCAGTCCGACGTCCGGGCGCTGGCCCACGGGCTGGCGTCCCTGCACACCACCCGGGCCCCGCTGGACTGGACGCCCTGGTATCCCACCGGCCCGGCCCCCCGGGCGGTCGGGCTGCCCACCTACCGCTTCCAGCGCCGCCCGTACTGGATCGCCCCCCGCATCTCTTCCGTCGCCGCCACCGGCGGCACCGGCCTGGACCATCCGCTGCTGGACACGGCGGCGCCCCTGGCGGACGGCGGGCTGGTGCTGGGCGGCCGGATCCCGGCGGCGGACCACGACGGCTGGCTCACCGAACACACCATCGCCGGAACCGTGCTGCTGCCCGGCACCGCCCTCCTCGAACTCGCCCTCAGCGCGGCCGAGCACACCGACAGCCCGCACGTCGAGGAGCTTCTCCTCCAGCACCCGCTCGTCCTCCACCCCACGGGCCCGCTCGACCTCCAGGTCGTGGGGGGGGGCGGGGGCCCCGGCCGGCGGCGCCGCGCCCTCTAAACCCGCCCGCACACCGACCCCACGCCCGAGTGGACGCGGCACCCCACCGCCCCGCTCACCGGCGCTGCCGCCGGCCCCCGGGTCC